>CAYGPA010000026.1:4889-22401 GCA_964351535.1 uncultured Planctomycetaceae bacterium | reverse complement strand
CTGACGGACTCGAGCTCGACGGGCGTCGTGGCGAGCGCGGTGCAGCTGCCGTTCCGATCCGCGTCGCGCGACGCCGTGGCGCTGCGTCACGTCCTGCACCACCTGCCCGACCCGCGGGCCGCGGTGCGCGAGGCGGCCCGCGTGGCGGCGCGCGCGCTGGTGCTGGCCGAGCCCTGGCTGGACCCGGCGGCGCCGGGCGCCGACCTCGCGCAACGCGTGGAGGACTGGAGCCGACGCCGCGATCGCCGCGCGGGTCGCTGCCACGAGGCCGACCACACGCCGCAGGAGATCGCAGCGCTGTTGCCGGGATCCGCGAACGACTGGAGCGTGCGCGTGCGCCACGTGGCGGGCGTCGCACGCCTCTCCGCGCAGCAACTCCGCGACGAGTTCGCCGGCGAGCGGGACCCCGAGCTGCGGGAGCTCCTGGCTCAGCTACCGAACGACGGCCTCCCGCTGAGCGGAAGTGCCGTCGTCGTGGCCGTTCGCGCGCGCTGACGCGCTGACGCGCGCTCGCGCGCATCGCCCGCGAACCCGTGCCCGCGCGGATCAGTCGCGCGTGCCGAGGATGCGCTGGATCTTCGCGTCGTCGATTTCGAGCGTGATCGTGTCACCGGCCCGCAGACTGGAGAGCTTCGAGGCCACTCCGTCGAGCTGCGTGTCGACACCGTCCGGCAGGTCGAGGACGACGCTCTCGCCGTCGGCGGTCTTGACGACCATCTTGTGGTTGGCGGTGTCGACGGACTCGACGGTTCCCGAGACGTTGCCCTTGCCGACCTTCTGCAGCAGATCGGTCACGGTCGAGCGGGCCTTGGTGAGATCGTCGTTCAGCCCGTCCTTGTCGATCGAGAGGCTGACCTTCTTCTCGCCGCCGAGCGTCTCGGTCGTGAGCGAGATCCAGCCGCGGAAGTAGCCGACGGTACCGACGATGAGGGCGAGGAGGATGAGGAAGCCGAGCAGGCGCACTGGAGGATCCTTGGATGGGGACTCGGGAAGGGGTTTGCGAACTTCACAATCTACCAGATCCTCCGCGAGCTCGATCCCCGTGCGCGTCGAGCGCTGCCGTCCGGCGGCCTACCCGCCCGCCCGCGGGGAACGGGCGCCTCCCGGGGCCGCCGCCGGCCCTCCGGCCGGCCCCCAGCCCTCCAGGGCGTCGAGGAAGCCCTCGTCCAGCCCGGCGCGCCGCCGGGCCGCGCGAGCCAGCGGTCGCCCGCGGAGCACGCTCGGCGTCAGGGGCTCGGGCAAGGCCGCGCGCCAGGCCTCGAAGTCCTGCTTGCCCGTGAAGCGGCGGAACCAGACGCGGCCGAAGCGCACGTGGGCGATCTCCTCTTCCCCGACGCGCTCGAGGATCCCGGCGCCGGGCTCGTCCCCGGCGGCGCGGAACGCGCGCGCGAAGCGCGCCGTGTGCTCGAGGTTGCCGCCCTCGAGACCCAGGCCGACCAGCGCGCAGAACGCGGCCGGCGTCGCGCACGAGGGCACGCGCTCCCAGAACCAGTCGCGGACCGGGAAGGCCCCCGGTTGCTCGCCGAGCGCGGCGAGGTGCGCGCGGTAGAGCTCGAGGTGTCGCAGCTCGTCGCGCGCCAGGTTCAGCAGTCCGCGGCGGAACGCGCGGGGTGCGCTCGGATAGCGCAGCAACGCCCAGCAGAAGAGCTCCGCCGCCTGCAGCTCGTGGTGCAGGAAGGTGTGCACGAGGCGCGCCCGCACGTCCCGCGCACGCAGTGCTCCGGCGCGCGGAGTCCGCTCGCTGCGCGCCGACAGGATCCAGTCCGCAGGTCGCCCGGGCGCGCGCACGTCCCGCACGGGCGGGTCCCGCTCCCAGGCCGCTGGCGGCGGCGACGGGCGCAGCTTCGCCTCGACCTCGCGCGCCCGCAGGAAGTCCACGGCCCAGCGCTCGACGGTGCCCACGGGCGGAAGGCTCTCGGCGACGGCGCTCACGGGCCGGATCCTAGCCCGGACGATTCACGAGCACGCAGCCGAAACGACACAACCGGCGGCCTGCGGCTGCGTCTCGGCGCGCACGCCCTGCTCCACGCGGCCCCGTCCCGCCCGCGTCCCTGCCGCTCGTCGCCCGGGCCCCGCTCGCGTACGCTGGGACCGCGCGACGCCGGGGGGAGACCCCGCGCGCAAAGACCTTGGACGAGTCCCGCACAGGCCGCGACGAACCGACCGCGCAGGAGTCCCCGGCCGACCCGCCCGCCGCTCCGGGGCTGGGCCACCGGCTGCGACGCGCGCTCGGCCCGCTGCTGCCGGGCCTCGTGATCGACGGCCTCGACCTGCTCACGTTCGGGCCCGCGGCCCCGTGGGTCGGACCGCTCGTCGGCGCCCCGGCCGGATGGTTCCTCGCGCGCGGGTCCGGGCTGGGTCGCACGCACTCCGGGCTGGTCGCCGTCGCGTGCGGCGTCTACTGCGCGCTGCCGTTCACGACGGCCCTGCCGCTCGCGACGATGATCGGCGCGTGGGCGCGCTTCGTGCTGGCCGGACGACCCGCGGATCCCTGAGGGGCTCACGGCGGCGCGCCGCGCTGAGCGAGCTTCTCGAGCCGCACGAAGTCGATCTCGATCACGTACCGCCCGTTCGAGGTCGACAGCCGACCACGCCTCTTCTGGCGCGTCCACTCCTCGGGCTCGTCGCGCCACGCGAACCGTACGACCCTCCCGCGCAGCACCCAGGTGCCGACGGCGCGCAGCTCCAGCTCACCGTCGCATCCGTCGCGATACTCGACCTCACCCCCGCGCCGCAGCAGCAGCAGCGCGACGCAGTTGCCCGCGTAGGTGCCGCGGTACTCGCCCTGGAGGCTCAGGAGCCGTCGGGACACGCTCGGGTCGTCGATGAGGCGCCCCGCGAGCAGCGCCAGACCGCCGAGCACCACGACTCCCAGGAGGCCGGCCGCGACCGGGTTGCTTCGCAACGGCGCCCACATGTCCCCAGGCTATCAGGCCGTTCGCGCGGACCCGTCCTCGGACGGGAGCCCGGCGCGCGGCAGGGCGGCGCGAGCCGGGGGGAGGGACGCGTCGCGCGCTCTCCGAGCTCGTGGCGGACACTTTCTCGATAAAGTCGCGGTAGGAGCCGTGGCGGCGGCAAGGGGACCCTGCCGGACATGACACCCGACCTCGACAACGTGCTCGCCGATGCGGGCTGGATCCGGGCCCTCGCCCGCCAGCTCGTTCGCGACGGGGCGGCGGCGGACGACCTGGTCCAGGAGACCTGGGTCGCCGCGCTCGAGCGTCCGCCGCGCGCCTCCGTGCCGTTCCGCAGCTGGGGCAGCGCCGTGATGCGCAACCTGGCCCGGCAGCGGCGCCGCGGCGAGCTGCGCCGCGCGGCCCGCGAGCGCGCGGCGGAGGTCGAGCGCTTCGAGCCCTCGCCGGAGTCGCGTCTGGAGCGACTCGAGACCCACCGGATCGTCGTCGCCGCGGTGCGGGAGCTGGAGGAGCCCTACCGCGACGTGATCCTCGCGCGGTACTTCGAGGGCTCGTCGCCGGCGGCGATCGCGCGCCGCCTGGGAGTCCCGGTGCGCACGGTGCACTCGCACCTGCACCGCGGCCGCGCGCGGCTGCGCGAGAAGCTCGCGCGTCGCCTGGGTGGCGAGGCCTGGTCGCTCGCACTCCTGGCGCTGTCGGTGTCGCCGCGCCGCCTGTCCCTGTCCCTCTCGACCGGAGCCCTGCTCGTGAGCACCAAGCTGAAGCTCGCCGCCGCCACCGCCGTCGTCCTGAGCCTGGGCGGCGCCGCCTACTGGCTGCGCGATCCCGGAATCGCCCGGCCCACCGAGCCGGGACTCCCCGCGCGGGTTCCCGCGCCGGCCGAGGAACTGGCCGCGCTCGTGCCGTCGCCGGTCGCGGCGCGTCGCACGGTTCGTGGAGAGGAACGCGCGCCGCTCGGCGCCGTCGCGGCAGCGGCCGACCAAGCCGCTGGCGACGAGCCCGTGCTCGGCTCGCTGAACGGCCGCGTGATCGACGCGGAGGGTCGACCCGTCGCGGGCGTGAACGTACGCCTGCGCGCACACGGAGGCGACGACGTCGCGCAGACCCTCACCGACGGCACGGGGCACTACCGGATCCGGACCGCGCACCCGGAGGGTCGGCTCGAGGTCGTCGACGACGCGTGGATCACCATCCTGAACGGAATGGTCTGGGCCGGGGTGGGCAGCGGCGACGAATGGACCCTGGTCGTCGCGCGCCCCCGTCGGCTGACCGGACACGTGGTCGACTCCTCGGGGACGCCCGTTCCCGACGCCGGCGTGGAGCTGCTCCTGCCGCCGGACTTTCGCAGTGCGCTGGGCGAGGTGCTCGTGCACGCGAACGAGCCGCGCTGGCGGACCGAGGTCGACGAGCTGGGCCGCTTCGAGCTGCCCGCAGCTCCCGACGTCGCGGGCTGCCGGCTGTTCGCCGAGCGGGGTGGTTTCCGCAACCCCTCCATCGAGTGCCCGCGCGGCGATGCCCTGGGACTCGAGCTCGTGCTCTCGCCGGGACGCGAGGAGTCCATCGTGCGCGGCACGGTCGTCGACGGCTCCGGACAACCCGTCGAGGACGCCTACGTCGGCCTCCACTTCTCCGCCGCGCGCACGCTGGCCGACGGCAGCTTCACGATCCGCGAGCCCGCGCAGGGTGCGGAGCTCCTGTGGGCGGCGAAGGCGGGACGGCTCCCCGCGAGCGCGCGTCGCGCCGTCGGCGCGGACGGCGAGCCCGGTCCGTGGCCCGACCCGCTCGTCCTCGTGCTGGACGGCGAACCGCTGCGGATCGAGGGCCGCGTGGTGGACGAGCGCGGAGAGCCGCTCGCGGACATCGCGGTCTGGACCGACGACCGCACGCCCTTCGGAGCGGTCGCCGACGAGCAGTTCGGAGCAACCATGACGTTCGGAGCCGACGTGGAGAGCCTCCTGGCGGGCCGGCTCCACCACGACCGCTCGAAGACGGACCCGGACGGGCGGTTCGTGCTGGAAGGCTTGCTGGACAAGCCCTACCGCCTGACGATCCTCGAGCGCGGCACGCTGCGCTCGATCACCACGGACCCGGTCCCCGCCGGCCGTCTCGGCATGGAGATCGTCCTCCCGGCGCTCGAGCCCCTGCCGCCCGTCGCGGGACGCGTCCTCGGCCTCGACGGCGCTCCGATCCCCCGCCTGCTCGTCGAGCCCTGGCTGCGGCTGGACGAGAACGGCTTCCCGGCGATCCGCGGGAACGGCGTGCTCACCGACGAGGAAGGTCGCTTCGAGCTCGGAGGGCTCAGCGTGCTTCCCGGGGGCCTGTGCATCAGCGGTCCGGCGGTCGGGATGGGCACGGTGGAGCCCCTGACGCCGAAGGACGACGCGACCGACCTCGAATACCGCCTGCCCCAGCGGGTCCACTTCCGGCTCGCGCTGCGCTCGCACGACGTCGACCGCGGCGAGCTTCGCGACGCCGACGACGCGGCGCTGTCGGTCGTCACGAGCCGCGGCAACCTCGCCTACGAGGCGAAGGACTTCGCGATCCAGGAGGGACGCACGGAGGCCATGTCGGCGGACGAGCGCGCGCGGTGGCTCGTGCTGTGGGCCGGCGATCGCGAGGTCCGGCGCGTTCCGGTGCGCTTCGTCGCGGGCGAGCTCAACGTCGTCGACGGGTAGCCTGGCCCGGCAGCTCGTCCTGCTCGGACAGCCGCCACAGGACCCAGCTCGCGACGCTCCGCAGCGGACGCCACGGCTCGCCGCGCGCCAGGACCTGCGCGGGAGTCGGGCGCTCCGCGAGGCCGTCGAGGCGGCGCACGCCCTCGCGCACGGCGAGGTCTCCGGTGGGCAGCACGTCGAGGCGACCCAGTCGGAAGATCAGGAACATCTGGGCCGACCACTCCCCGATGCCGCGGACCTGCGTGAGCTCTTCGACGACGTCCTCGTCCGACCGCCGACCGATCGAGCGCAGCTTCAGCTCGCCGGAGACGACCCGGGTCGACAGGTCGCGCAGGGCCGCGAGCTTCGCGCGCGAGAGTCCCGCGCCGCGCAGCGCCTCGTCGGGGAGCTCGAGCAGCTCCTCGGGCCGCGGGAAGCCCCTGCCCGCAGTCAGGGCGACCACGCGACCGTGGATGGTCCGCGCGGCGGCCCCCGCGAGCTGCTGGTACACGATCGCGCGCGCGAGCGCGTGGAAGTGCGTGCGCTGCACGGCCTGGGCGCCCTCGGGGAATCCGGGGAAGGGGGGCACGCTCCGGAGTGCGGCTCCCAGGGCCGGATCGCGCCTCGCGATCCCGCGCAGCTCGGCAGGCGTCGGCTTCACGCCGCCCTTCGTACCACCCCGCGGACGCCGCTGCCCAGCGGCTCCGCGGCTAGAAGATCTGCCGGTGGAAGAAGAACGCGGCCCCGACCAGGCTCAGCGCGGCGGCGCGCGCCATGCACTCGAGCCGGGGCCGGTCCGCGTGGCCCATCACGAGGTCCGGGGCGAGCAGCACGACCGGTCCCGCGCCCAGGAGCGCCACGACCCCGGAGGAGAAGTAGTAGGCCTCGCGCCCCGGACTGGACGCCTGGGTCGACTGGACGATCGTCGCGATCAACATCAGGACGACGAAGCCGGCGGCGGCGGCGCGGTTCGTCTCGAAGACCCAGCGCTCGAGGCCGAAGCTCGAGGCGAAGGCCAGCGCGGCGGCGAGCGTGACGAACACCAGCGCGATGCCCTCGGAGCCGAGGCTGCAGGTGATCGCCAGCGACACCACGCACGCCATCCCCGCGAGCGCCATCAGCACGCCTCGCCAGGGCTTCTGCTCCTCGGTCGTGCGCCAGGCGCGCGCGGCGTGCAGCGCCACGTAGGCCAGCGGGTAGGACACGGCCAGGAACTGCACGTGCAGGCCCTGGGAGCGGACGAACACCCCCCACAGCCAGGCGAGCAGGAGTGCCGTGATGGCCACGGCCGGAGCGCCTCCCGGAAGGCGTTCGTACCAGCGCGCTCCGTTCTCGTCCGCGCTCCGCGCTCCGCGCGAGTCCGCGCCCGCGCGCCCGCCGACTCCCGAGGCGATGCCCTCCACGTCGGTGGCGACGTGGTCCGCGCGCTGATAGCGGCGATCCGGCTCGCGCTCGAGGGTCTTCAGCACGACGTCGTCGAGCCGGACGTCGAGCCCGAGCCGCCGGGCCGGCGGCTCGAAGGGCCCCAGCGGCAGGTCGCCGGTCAGCATCTCGTAGAGCACGACCCCGAGCGAGTAGATGTCCGCGCGGTGGTCGACGGCGAGCGGCGTCCGGATCTGCTCCGGCGCGATGTAGTGCGGCGTCCCCATGACCTGGGACGTGCGCGTCAGCGCGCCCGCCTGCTCGCCCGGGGCGACGATCTTCGCCAGGCCGAAGTCGGCGATCTTCACGTGGCCGTCGCGGTCGAGCAGCAGGTTCTCGGGCTTGACGTCACGATGCACCACGCCTCGCTCGTGCGCGTACTGCAGCCCGCTGCAGATCTCCGGGACCAGCGCGAGCGCCTCGCGCGCGCCCAGGCTGCCCGCGCGCAGCACGTCGCGCAGCCCGACGCCGTCGACGAACTCCAGCAGCAGGTAGAAGAGTCCATCGCGCTCGCCGAAGTCGTGGACGCCGACGATGTTCGGGTGGTTCAGGCGGGCGAGCGCGCGCGCCTCGCGGACGAAGCGCTCCGCGAAGCTCGGGTCGCGGGCCAGCTCGGGCGCGAGGAGCTTCAGCGCGACGACGCGGTCGAGGCGGCGCTGCCGCGCGCGGAACACCACCCCCATCCCGCCGCGTCCGAGGACCTCCTCGACGTCGAGCTCGGGGAACTGCGCGCGCACGGCCTCGAGGTCGTGCGTCTCCTCCCCGGCCGCCGCACCGCGATCGAGCAGGCAGCGCGGACACAGGCCCTTCAGGGCGCCACCCGGCGCCAGCTCGGCGCCGCACTTCGGACAGGGGTTCGCTGGATTCATGGGTCCTCCGGGTTGCCCTCGAGTGCAGGAACCCGGCCCGGAGGTTACGGCGTTCCGCGGAGATTTCCGTGCGTTTCCTCCGGCACGCATCCGCTCCGCCTCACGGACCGGCCGACCGGAAGAGCTCGTCGAGCTCGTCCTCGACGTCCCCGGCGTTCGCAACCGTCTCCGCCACGGCGCGGCGCAGCCGCTGGCCGAACGCGTTGCGCAGGCGGTGGACCGCGACCTTGACGGCGCCGTGGGTCGTCCCGAGGCGGGCGGCCAGCTCCGCGAGCGGCGGAGCCTCGCCGGAGCCGTCGAGGGTCGGGCGCAGCGCCTCGAAGAGCGGCGCGCGGCCCCGCTCGGCGTACTCCGCGGCCAGCTCCTCCAGCACGTTGCCGAGCAGCGTGTGGACCCAGGCGCGGTCGAAGGCGCGCGCGGGATCGTCGCCGCTCGCTCCCGAGGCGCCCACGACGCGCTCCGCCGCTGCGCGGTCGAGCGAGACGAGCGCATGCCCGCCGCCGCGCTTGAGCGCCGCCGCGCGCTCGCGATCGCCCGCCCACTGATGCTCGACGGCCGCCCGCAGCCAGGCTCGAAAGCGACCGCGCTGCTCGTCCACGCCCGCGAGCTGATCGCGCTCGAGCAGCCGCGCGAACAGCGTCTGCGTCAGGTCCTCCGCGGAGGCGGCGTCCAGCCCGCGACGCCGCGCGTAGGCGTAGACCGCGGGCCAGTACAGCTCGCAGAGCTCGGAGAGCGCGCGCCGCGCCTGCGGTTCGTCGGCGCTCGCCGCCGCGCGCACGAGGCTCCAGCGCGTCGTGCGAAACTCTCGGTGCGCGCGCTCGCGGTCCACGCGACGGCCTACTCGCGCAAGAGCTCGTCGAGCCGGTCGCCGGCCACGAGCTCGCGGGGCTTCTCGCCGCGCAGGAACAGGCGCGCGCCGCGCGTGCCGCACAGCACCGCGCGGTCGCCGGTGACGCGCAGGCTGGCGCCCTCGCGCAGCCCGAGGACGGGCGCCTCCTGCTCCTCGTGGAACTGGAGGATACGCTCCTCGCGCGTCTCGCCCATGTGGCTCGACGCGGGGTCGGGGTCGAGGTAGTGCGGGTTCAGGTTGAACGGCACGAGCCGCAGTGCCTCCAGCGAGCGCGGGTGCACGATGGGCATGTCGTTGGTCGTGTGGATCGAGCGGCACGCGACGTTCGAGCCCGCGCTCGATCCCACGTAGGGCATTCCGGCGAGCACGCGCTCGCGCAGGAGCTCGACCAGGCCGAGGTCCTGCAGGCGCTTCAGCAGTCGAAAGGTGTTGCCGCCGCCGACGAACACCGCCTGGGCGGCCTCGACGGCCGCGCGCGGGTCCCCGCCCTCGTGGATGCCGACGACCTCGATCCCGAGCTCCGCGAAGCGCGCGCGCGCCGCCGCGGTGTAGCCGTCGTGGTCCGCCAGGGCGTAGGGCACGAACACGAGGCGCTCGACGCCGTCCAGCAGCTCGCGCAGCTCGGCCTCGCAGTGCTGCAGGTAGCCACCGCCGTGCAGCGTCGAGTTGCTGACGAGCAGGATGTTTCGCTGGGCGCTCAATGGACTCGTCTCACAGGCCCGGCAGGGTGTGCTCACGGCCGCGGTTCTGCTCCTGCAGCCACTCGCGCAGCGGCGCGAAGTACTCGACCATCGCGCGCGCCGACAGGTCCTCGCCCGTCTTCTCGCGCAGCAGCGCGCGCCAGTCGGCGCTGGCGCCCGGCTTCATGATCGAGGCCAGGAACTCCCCGACCTCCGGGCGCCCGTAGTAGTTCGTGTCGCGCGGGTCCTCGTGCAGGATCTCGCGCGCGATGTGGTCGTGCAGCTGGAACAGCAGCACGAACGAGAGGGCGTAGTCGTAGTAGCCCGCCGGGTCGTTGTTGATGTGCGTCTTGGTCGCGGGGTCGCACCACTCCTCGCCGCGCGGAGCGGGCGGCTCGATGCCCTGGTAGCGCCCCTTGAGCTCCCACCAGCGGCGGTTCCAGCGCTGCGGGTTCAGCTCGCCGGCGTAGAGCTCCTTCTCGAAGTCGAACATCACGCCCGCCGACCACGGGATGAACACCACGTAGTTCAGGGCCTCGCGCAGCAGGAGCTGCATCGGGTCGGGCCGCTCGCCGCCCACCTCGAGGCCGATGGCGGAGATGAAGCGCGGCTGCATGGCCGCCAGCCCCATCAGCGACCCGATCGCCTCGTGGTACGCCCGGTTGGCTCCCTCGCGCAGCAGCAGCGGCACGTCGGGGTTCGTGTAGCTCATGTAGTAGTAGATGTGCCCGAGCTCGTGGTGGGTCGTCTCGTACCACTCCGTGTTCGGCTCGACGCTCATCAGCGAGCGCACGTCGTTCGCGAGGTCCATGTGCCAGGCCGACGCGTGGTTGTTCTTCTTGTAACTGGCCCCGGGCGGCAGCGGGTAGAGCGACGAGCGCTCGTAGAACGTCGCGGGGAGCTCGTCGAATCCCAGGCTGACGTAGAAGCGCTCCGCCTGCTGCACGAGCCACTCGGCCCCCCGCCCCTTCAGCGCGCGGTCCAGGTCGAAGCCCTTGACGTCGACGAGCGCGGACCAGTCCTGCCCCCAGCGGTTCGGAAGCCAGTGCGCGGGAATCGCGTCGGGGACCGGCTGACCGTAGCGCTTCGCGAGCTCGTGGCGCGCCCACGTGTGCAGCTCGCGGTAGAGCGGCCGCAGCTCGAGGTTCACCCGGTGGACGACCGCCGCCATCTCGCGCGTGTTCAAGCCGTACTCGGACACCATGTACGCGAAGAAGTCGTCGTAGCCGAGCGCGCGGACGGTGGCGTTGCGCAGGTCGCGCAGGTCGCTGAGGCCGGTCCGCAGCACGGGTCCGACCTCCTTCGAGGCGCGCCAGACCGCGAGCCGCCGCGCCACGTCGGTCTCGGTGCGCAGGAGCTGGTCGAGGTCGTTGGTCGAGACCTCGGTGCCGTCGAGCCGGTACCTGAAGCCGAAGAGCTTCTCCGTCTGGGCCGCCTCGGCGGCGATCTTGGAGGTCACGACCTCGGGGACCGTCGCGGGGTTGCCGGCAGCGCGGAACAGCACGGCCTCGAGCTGCAGCCGCTGGAGACCGTACGCGTCCCCCACCCGGTCGAGCAGCTTGCGCGCTTCGCGGATGACCTCCTCGCTGCCGGTGAAGCGCGCGAGCGCCTCGCCGGTCGCGCGCGTCCGCGCGGCGTTCGTGTCGTCGCCCTCGACGATCTTCGTGTTCGAGGCCCACTCGGCCTCCGAGGCCGCGGCATAGAGCTCCTGGAACTCGCGCTCGTAGTCCCCGAGGAACTCGCGCGCGCCACGGTGTTCGGGGGTCGCGTCCTCCGGCCCGCTCGAGCACGCGAGCACCGGCGAGACCAGGATCGAGAGCAGGGCGAGGCGTGTTCTTCGTTGCATGCGCGCAGCGTAGCTGGAAAGCCCGGTTCGTAAAGGTCGGGGCGCGGTCCGCCCCGATTCCGGGCCGACCCGCGTCGAATCGGGCGGCCTTCGACGGGCCGTGGCTCACGGTGGGCAAGAAAACGACGAAACACGCCGAATACGACCTCGGGACGGCGCGCGCGGCTACCCTGCCCGCCCTGGTGAATTCCCGCGACGTCGGGACGTAGGCAGGGTCCCGCGCTGGGGTGGGCGCGTCCCCGGGGAGGTCGCTGGCTTCCCTCCACCTCGCCACCCCGGAGGAACGACCCGCAATGACATCGAACGACTTCGACACCGGCGCACCCCGGCCGTCCGGCCGCAAGCGCCGCAGCCGCTTCCCGGCCTTCTCGTCCGGCGGCGGCCGCCGCCCCGCCCCGCAGGTCGTGGTGGCCACGGTGGTCGCGGCCCTGGTCGCCATGTTCGGCCTGCTGATGGCCACCACGGGCCGGCTCGGCGTGGCCACGATTCAGGCCGACGAGGTCGGCGTGATCGTCAACTACGTCACCGGCGAAGAAGAGGTGATCACGAACCCGGGCTTCCGCCTCTTCGTGCCCTTCGTGCAGGAGGTGTACACGCTCGACAAGATCACGCAGGAGTTCCTGATGGAGGGGAACGAGTACCGCAACAGCAACCACGTGCCGCTGCTCACGGTGCGGGCCAGCGACGGGTCGAACTTCCGCATCGACGACCTGCGCATCCAGTACGAGCTGATCCCCGGCGATGCCGCGGACATCCTCCACGACTCGGGCCTCGGTGACGGCTTCAAGCAGGAGTGGATCAAGGCCCACGCGCGCTCGATCCTGCGCGACGAGTTCGGTCGCTACTCGGCCGTCAACGTGGCGGACCCGACCGTCTACAAGGCCGCGCCCGCGGCCGCCAAGGACCGGATGAACGAGGTCCTCGGGCCGCACGGCATCCGCATCGTCTTGATCAAGACTCCCAACCCCGAGTTCGACCCGGAGTACGAGCAGGCCATCGAGGCGCGCAAGGAGGCCGATCAGGAGGTCGAGCGCCTGATCGCCAAGGACGAGCAGCTCGAGCAGGAGCGCGCCCAGAAGCTCGCCGCCGTCCGCAAGGAGAAGGACGTCGAGATGCAGGAGCTCCAGGGCGAGCTGGTCTCGCGTCGCCGCGAGGCGGAGCGCGAGTCGATCCGGCTCCAGCGCGGAGCCGACGCGTACGCGACCGAGCGGAACGCGGAGGCGCAGGCCCTGCAGGCCGAGCTCGTGGCCCAGGCCGCCGGCCTCCAGGCCAAGTACACCAAGGAGGCCGAGGGACTCGCCGCCCGCGCCGCGGCCCTCGAACAACGCGGCGAGGTCGTCGTCCGCGAGGCGATCGTCGAGAAGCTGCTCAGCATCGAGTTCACCCTGCTGCCCTACAGCCGCGACCCGGCCCCGCGCCGCCTGGAGCACCTCGACTCCGCCAACACCCGTCTCGATGATTCCGTTCTCGGAGGGCGCCAGTAAGCCATGAAGACAGCACGTATTTTTCTCTCGGTCGTCTTCTTCTTCATGCTCGTGGCCATGGTCTTCGCCATGCTCTTCGAGCGCGTCCCGCCCGCCACGCTCGGCGTGAAGCAGAACCTGTGGGGCGGCGGCGTCGTCGAGGAGGACTACTTCACCGGGTACCACCTCGGAATCACCGGGTTCCACAAGTGGCACTTCCTCGACCGGCGGACGCACTTCCTGACCTTCGCGAACAGCCACAGCGAGCCGACGAGCATGAGCCGCACCATGCCGGCGCTCGAGCTGCGTACGAAGGACAACAACATCGCGACCTACGACGTCACGGTGACCTATCGCATCATCCCCGGTCAGGCGCACCAGATCGTCAAGAACGGCCTGAAGAACCGCTACAAGGACCTCGTGATCGCCACGGTCGAGAGCGTACTGCGCGAGGAGCTGGCCCAGCTCTCCTCGGAGGACCTCACCAGCACGGAGAACCGCCTGACCGTGGCCGCGAGCACGCTGCCCACGCTGACGGAGGCCATGACGCAGTACTTCGTCGAGCCCAGCTCGATCCTGATCCGCGCCGTGAACTTCCAGGAGGCCTACGAGCGCAAGCTGCAGGAGAAGCAGCTGAGCTACCAGAAGCGCCTGCTGGCCGAGGCCGAGCGTCGCGTCGAGGAGCAGAGCGCCATCACCGAGACCAAGGCGGCCGAGATCGAGGCCGCGGCCAAGGAGCTGCGCGGCG
Source organism: uncultured Planctomycetaceae bacterium (assembly GCA_964351535.1). GTDB lineage: Bacteria > Planctomycetota > UBA1135 > UBA1135 > JAUIDW01. Next base: position 8,954 of record CAYGPA010000026.1, on the reverse strand, counting down.
ACCGCAACAAGGAGCTGCAGGAGGCCGCCTCCCAGACCCAGGTCGACATCGCCGGGATCCTGGCCGTGGCGGAGATCTACGATCGTCGCGTGCGCGCCGAGGCCGACGCCGACTACGAGCGCATGGTGGCCGAGGGCCGCCTGGCCATCGAGAAGTCCGAGGCGCTGCGCAACGAGCTGCGCAACCAGGCCCTCGACACCGTCGGCGGCCGCATCTACATGGCCGAGCAGGCCGCCAGGAACCTGCGCATCGGGCACGTCACGCTGAACTCGAACGATCCGGCGGTTCCGTCGATCCTCGACGTCGACGCGTTCCTCCAGCTGCTCATCGGCAGCGACCAGCCCGCGGCGAACCGGTGACGCGGCGCGGCCGCGCGCCGCGTCCAGGTAGCCGCTCCCGCGCTCGACGCCGCCCCGCCCACCGCGGGGCGGCGTCGCTCGGAATCGGGGGACTGCTACAGTAGGCCGGATGCGCCGCAAGTGGATCCTCGCCGGCTTCGTGTTCGCGGCAGCGCTGCTGATCGCGTACCTGGGCTCGGTCGCCCGGCGCTCGTACTCGCTCTACGAGTACCTCAAGGGGCGCGAGCGCGGCTGGAGCGCGGCGGTCCACCGCGCCGACCCGCAGCTCGGCTACGCGCCGCGCCCGGACACGCGCGCGTCCCACGTGTTTCCGGTCGGGCCCGACGTGCCGATGCGCTTCGGGTGCGAAGGCCTCCGCATCCCCGTCGACGCACCCGACGAGCTGGCGCTGAAGCGCCCGCTGATCCTCGCCCTCGGTTGCTCGTTCACGTACGGCGACGCCTGCCTCGCGGAGGAGACCTTCCCGTACCGCGTCGCGGAGGCCCTGGGCGGCACGGCACTGAACGCCGGCGTGTGCGGCTACGGGTACGCCCAGATGGGGCTGCTCGCGCAGCGCCTCATCCCCCGCTATCGGCCCGACGTCGTGCTGTTCCAGGCGTCGCCGTGGCTCTGGGACCGAGCCGTGGACCCCCGTGCCGAGACCTACTTCGGCGTGACGCCCGTCCCCTACTACGCCCGCGCCGAGAACGGCTTCGAGCTCCGCGGTCCGGAGTTCCGTTCCCTCGCGATCGGCCTGCCCGTCGCGGAGTACCGCGACGGCCCGGCGTCGCCGGTCGAGTTCCTGCGGTTCTTCGCCTCGCAAGGCCTGCGCCTGTTCGTGCACGACGACCTGCACGCGCTGCCGCAGCTCTGGCGAGCCAGGCCGGGTCCTCCGGAGCGCGCGGAGGTGCTCGATGCCCTGTTGACCGACGTCGCCAGGACCTGCGCCGTCCAGCGCAGCCGCCTCCTGGTCGTCCAGATCGGCTCTCGCGATGGCCCGGACGACGACGCGCGCGTCGCCCGGCTCCCGGGTGCCGTCCTCGTCGACGCCACCGAGGCCCTCGAGGGCCGCCTACCGGAACGCACGCGCGCGGCCTACCTGCGCGCGTATGGACACTGGCGCGGAACTCCGCCGCGCCTCGTGGACACGCACTTCAACGCGGACGCTCACGCCGTGGTCGCCGAGGAGATCCTCGCGACGCTCGCTGACGCGGGGACGGAACCTCCGCGGCGGCGCTAGCGGTCGTCTCCAGGCAGCACCGTTCAGCACGGGTAAAGCCTGTGTGGCTGCCTTTGCACCCCGCATGAGGCGAGGCACGCTGCCTGGACGCAGTTTCCCAAGACGAGGCACGATCATGATCTGGAACTTCGCCACCGCCCTCCTCCTCGCGACCTCGATGACGCACGTGCCGAGCTCCGAACTCTGCGATCCGGGCGTCTGGGACGTCGTCTCGAAGAACCACGTCCCCGGGCAGCCCCTGCGCCCGATCCGGGCGACCTCGACCGTGACGTGCTTGCTGGACGGACGGCTCGAGGTGGCCGAGTACCGCGCGTTCGCACCCGACGGCACGGTCGTGTTCCGCGGGGTCAGCTTCCACGCCTGGGAGCCGGAGCGCGAGAAGCGGACGACGCTCTGGGCCATGCTCGGTGACCCGGGGCACACGGTGCTCGTCGAGCACATGGAGGATGACGAGCTCCTCTCCGAGGGCGACGGCCGCGACCTGCGCGGGACCTTCCAGGAGACGTCGACCACGACCTTCGACGACGAGGGCGGCTACCGCTTCGAGATGAACCGCACCTACGACGGCGGCGCCACCTGGATCGAGCCCTTCAACGTGATCGAGGCCGTGAAGCTGGCGGACCGAGCGCCGGAGCCGACTCCACTCACGAAGCCGACCCGTGAGGCCAAGCAAGCCGCCGGAGTGTCGTCGAAGGGCGCGCCGCTGCTCGACGGCCTGGCCGAGGTCGAGACCCGGACCGAGACCGCGGAGGGCCACACGCGCCGCTTCGTACGCTTCTCCGCCCGCTACGCACGCCCCGACCGCTGGCGAACGCTGGAGTGGGAGCTCGGTGAGCTCGAGGTCGCATCCGAGGACCACCCGATCCCGTAGGAGCTCCCGCCAGAAGAGCGCCCAGGTCGCAGGGCCAGCCTGCATCGGCGACGTCCGCTTAACGGGACGAGCCGGGATCCCTGATCGGACGCTGGCAAGTCAGCGGAGCGACGGGTGGCCCTCCCCTGTTCCTGGACACGGCAACGGGACGGGTGTGGACCGACCTCCAGTCCGCGGAGGTGGATGGGCGCTTCGACTCCCGGGCCGGCAGGGACGCGGCGTCGGTTCTCAGCCGACGTCGCGCGGCGACTCGTCGCGCAGCGCGCGGCGCAGGATGCGGCCCATGTCGCCGCCCCAGTCGCGCGGGGCCTCGCCGACGTCGCGGTCCTCGAGGAAGCGCGCGGCCTCGGCCTCCTCGGGCGTGAGGAGGGCGCCGTGCTGGGCGAGGAGCGACAGCGAGAGGCGCTCCTCCTCGCAGTCGAGCGACAGGATGCGGGCGGAGAGCTTCTGGCCCGGACGGAAGAGACCGCGCAGCACGCGCTCGGCCCCGACGCCGGTCTCCGAGCGATGGACGAGGCCCTCGACGCCCGCGCGCAGCAGGGCGAACACGCCGTACTCGGCGACGCGCGTGACGACGACGGGCACGACCTGTCCGACGTAGTGGACCTTCTCGAGGTGCGCCCAGGGGCTCTCCTGCATCTGCCGCAGGCCCAGGGCGATGCGCTTGCCGCCGCGCTTGATCGACAGCACCTTGGCCGTGATCGAGTCGCCCTTCTTGAAGAGCTCGGCGGGGTCCTCGACGCGCTCGTAGGAGAGGTTGGAGACGTGGATCAGGCCCTCGAGTCCGCGGCCGAAGGCGACGAAGACTCCGAAGGGCTCGACGCGCGACACGCGGCCGTTGACGACCTGCCCGGGTGTCAGGGAGCCGAGCTCGCCCTGGCGGCCGCCGAGGCGTTCGCGCTCCAGCACCTTGCGGCGCGAGACGAGGATGCGCTGGCGCTCCGCGTCGACCTCGAGCACCTCGCAGGCGACGACCCTCCCCACCAGGGCGGCGGGGTCGTCCTCGCGGGCGAGACCCGTGTGGGACTTCGGCAGGAACGCGTGCAGCGGCCCGACCTTGGCCTCCAGCCCGCCGTGCGTCTTGCGGACGATGCGCGCCTCGACGACGCTGCCGGGCTCGGCCTCCTCCCACGTCGCCAGGCTGCGCGAGTGGCTCAGCGCGAGCACCCACAGGCTCTCCTCGCGTCCGCGCAGCGTGAACTCGTAGGTCTCGCCCACGCTCGGCGGCTGCTCGAACTGCCGCGCCGAGATCACGCCCTGCATGCGCGGCCCGAGCTCGCAGAACACGTCGTCGCCGTTCACGCCGACGACGGTTCCGCTCCAGACGCGCAGCGTGTGCGAGCCGTGCTCGTGTTCGAGGGAGGGGTCGTGGCGTCGGGGGCTCATCGCGCGGGCCGAACCCATCCTAGCTCCTGCCCCGGCATTTTCCCGATTCGCCAGCGCGGGGACCGTTCGCTACGCTCGCGTTCTCCCGCCCCGCGAAGAACCTCGACGGAGACCGCCATGCGCCTCGCCCACACCATGATCCGCGTCAAGGACCTCGACGCGACGCTCGCTTTCTACACGGGCTTCCTCGGCCTGCGCGAGACCCGCCGCAGCACGATCGGCGACGAGGC
>CAYGPA010000026.1:0-4879 GCA_964351535.1 uncultured Planctomycetaceae bacterium | reverse complement strand
TGGTCTTCCTGACCGACGAGTCCGGCTCCCACGCGATCGAGCTGACCTACAACCACGACGGGCGCGACTACGAGCTCGGCAATCAGTTCGGGCACCTCGCGCTGCACGTGGACGACCTGGAGAGCGTCGTGGCCGAGATCGAACGGCGCGGCTGGTGGTTCCGGCGCAGCAAGCCCGAGTCGAGCTCCAGGTACGTGTTCGTGCGCGACCCGAACGGGTACGACATCGAGATCCTGCAGGCGCGCTGATCGGGCCGCCCCGCCCGGGGCCGAGGTGCCGCCGCCCCCCGGCCCCGGACCAGCCCTGGGAAGGCCGCGGGCAGCGACTCCGGGGCCGGCGCGCTCCGCGCCGAAGACGCTCCCATGGAGTCCATCGATTGCCCGCCGAGCCTCGAGTTGAGCCTCGAGTTGAGCCCGGAGGCGAGCCCCGAGGCGAGGGCGGAGACCTCTCCCGACCCGCTCGCGCACCTGGAGCGCGCCCGCCAGCTCGTCCCCACCGACCCGGCGTTCGCCCGGATCGAGTACGGCCGTGCGCTGCGCTGGTCGACGCCCGGGGACCACGCGTGGGCCGAGGCCGCCAACGACCTCGGCGTCCTGCACTTCCAGGACCGGCGTCCGGACCTGGCCCACGGGTTCCTGGCCGCGGCCCACCGGAGCTTCCCGGAGCAGGACCTCTACCGCGCGAACCTCGACGCCGTCGGCAGCCCGCCCGCGACCGGGCGCCCGGCGGTCGCGGTGAAGGACCCGGGCGGCGTCGCGAGCGTCGGGCACTGGGTCGTGAAGGCCCTCTCCCACTGCGACGAGCTCGTCTCGTTCCGCGGCAAGCGCGTGCTCGAGATCGGCGGCGCGCTGCCGGCGCAGGCCATCCGTCCGCTGAACGTCGCGAGCTGGACCTCGGTCGATCCGCTGGCGCCGGCATTCGAGAGTCCCGGTCACCGCGTGCTCGACGTCAGCGCCGCGGACCTGCCGCTCCCCGAGGCGTCCGTCGATCTGGCCTTCTCGTGCTGCGCGTTCGAGCACATCCACGACCTCGCGGGCGTGCTGCGCGAGCTCGAGCGCGTGCTGCGCCCCGGCGGCCTCGTCTTCAGCGAATTCGCGCCGATCTGGAGTTCCGCCCACGGGCACCACACGTGGGTGCTGGGCGACGACGGTCGCACGGCGGAGCTGACCTTCGTCGACGGCGTCGTTCCGGCCTGGGCGCACCTCCTCTGGGGAGAGGAGGAGTTCGGCGCCTATCTCGAGCCGACGCACGGTCGCGAGATCGCCGGCAAGGCAGCGGCCGCGGCGTACCGCGGGACCTACGTCAACCGGATGTTCGAGGACGACTACTACCGCGCCTTCGCGGACTCCGGACTGGTCGTGCAGCGACTCGAGCACCTCGAGTCCGGCCAGCGGCCGTCCGAGCTCCTCCAGACCCAGCTCGAGGCTGCCCACCCGGGGCGGACGAACTTCCGCGCCCAGGGCTTCCGCTACGTGGCCGCGAGGCGCTGAACGCATGCCCGCCTCCCCCGCCGCCCGGGCCACCGGCGAAGCGCTGCTGTCCGGCGGGTCGGCCGAACGCCTCCTGGCGAACCTCGAGGCGCTCGAGGCGAAGCAGCGCGACCTCGCGGCACGCGTGCGCCTGCCCGTCGATTCCGACCACGTCGTGGCGGGCGAGGACGGGCGCCCGGCGCTCCGCGTCGGACGGAGCACCTACGCGCTGGAGCTCTCGCCGGCCGAGGTGGACGCGCGCGTGGAGGCGCTCGACGTCGGACCGAAGCAGCGCGTGATCGTCTTCGGCGTGGGGCTCGGGGAGCTCGTCGACGGCCTCCTCGCCGCGCTGCCGCGCCACGCGCGCATCGTCGCCTGGGAGCGCGACCCGTGGCTGCTGCGCCTGGCGCTCGCGCGCCGCGACTGGCGCTCCGCGCTGCGCTCCGGGCGGCTGCGGCTCGCCCTCCTCTCCGACCTCGTCCCGCTGGCGCGCGAGCGCGGCTCGGCGGCGATCGTCGACCACCCGCTCCTGGTGCGCGCCTACGCGCACGAGCGGCGCTTCCTGGACGAGGACCGCGGCCGGGACCGGGCACTGGTGGCGCGTGGCGGCCTCTACGTCGACTCCCTCACCGCCGCCCTGCGGCGCCGCGGCTGGTCGGTGCTGACCTTCGGAACCGGGGTGGCCGTGGAGGAGCTCGAACTGCTCGCCCGGCGCAGCTCGCCTGGGCTCGTGGCCGCGATCAACTACACCGACGGACTGGCCGAGTTCTGTCGCGCGCACGACGCGCCGCTCGTCGTCTGGGAGATCGACCCCGCCACGGAGGCGCCGCGCCCCCCCTCGTGCCCTACCGATCACGTGCGACTGTTCACGTACCGCCACGCCATGCTGCAGCCCTGGCGCGACGCCGGGTTCGCCCACGTCGAGTACCTGCCGCTGGCGGCCGACGACGAGCTGCGCCGCCCCGAGGAGGACGCCGGTCGGCGCGCGGAGTTCGCCGCACCGGTCGCCTTCGTCGGCTCGAGCCTCGCGCGGAACGCGGCCGGCTTCCGGGCGCGCTTCGCGGAGCTGCACCGCGCGTGGAGCGGTCGCTCCGATCCCCACGTCGCGGAGGAGCTCGCCGACGAGCTGCTCGCGGCCCAGCGCGCGGACTTCTCGTCCTGGATCCTCCCCGACCGGCTCGCGGGCGCGGCCCCCGGGTTCGCCGAGTGGTGTCGCGCGGACGGTCGCGCCGAGGACCCCGCGCTGCTGCTCGGCGAGCTCGCGGCCGGCGAGCGCCGGCTGGCCTGGATCGGACGGCTGGGCCCCTGCGGCGCCCACGTCTGGGGCGACGCGGGCTGGCGCGAGCTGGAGAGCGTCGACGTGCGCTACCGCGGCCCCGCGGCCCACCGCGGCGACCTGAACGCGATCTACTCCGGGGCGACCGTCAACGTCGACGTCGGGCGCCTCTACCAGACCGACATGGTCACGCTGCGCGTGTTCGACGTGCTGGCCTGCGGCGGCTTCGCGCTGGTCGAGCACTCCGCCGCCCTCGAGGACCTCTTCGCCGTGGGCGAGGAGCTGGAGAGCTTCCGCGACGCCGACGAGCTGGAGCGCAAGGTCCGGCACTATCTGGCCCACCCGGACGAGGCGCGCGCCGTCGCGAAGCGCGGCCGCGCGGCCGTGCTCGAGCGCCACCGCTTCGACGACCGCATCGCGCACGCCCTGGCGAGCCTCCCGACCCCGGTCGCGGGCTGAGCAGCCCCCCTTCCCTCGGTCTCCGGCCTCGACAGAGACGCGGCCGGCCGCCCCCGAGGGGCGACCGGCCGCGGAATCGTACGGGACGCTGGGTCCGCGCCTAGCGGCGCACCACGATCGGGCCGCGCGGACGCTGCGCCGTGCCGGGGCCGTCGGAGGACTGCCCGCGGTTCATCCACATGAACGAGCCCGTGCAGCGACCGAACAGCATGTCCGGGTAGCCGTCCTTGTTCAGGTCGAAGACGGCGACGTCGTGCGTGCCGGTCAGGTCCGACGAGTTCATGCCGACGACGCCGATCCAGCCGCTGCCGGAGCTCTGGCGCTCCTCGAGCAGGGTCAGGTTCGTGGTGCCGATCGGGCCGCCGTGGTTGTGGTAGAAGTGCGTGCGGCGACCACAGCCGGAGATGTCGACGTCGACGTCGGTGATGATCACGTCGTTCCAGCCGTCGAGGTCGAGGTCGACGACCAGGTTGTTGCCGCCGAAGCCGTCGTCACCGCCCGTGAGGAAGTCGTAGGTGCTCGAGGGTCCCCAGGTCGCGCGCCCGAAGGCGTCCGTGCCGGTGTTGACGCGGTAGCGGTCGGAGGCATCGTCGGTCACCACCACGTCCGGGCGACCGTCGTTGTTCAGGTCGCCGGTGTTGGTGTGGTACGGCTGGTTGGTGTGGAAGCTGTCGAAGAGGTTCATGACCCCCTCGTTCGCCGGGTTGTTGTAGCTGATCGCGACGTACTGCGGCGCGTTCAGGGCGGTGTCCTTCAGGATGTCCGCGACGCCGTCCAGGTTGAAGTCCTCGACCGCCACGGCCATGCCGAAGGCCGACTCGCGCATCTGGAAGGTCATGCGCGAGAAGCTCTCGTCGGTGAAGTTGGCCGCGCCGTCGTTGATCCACAGGCGGTCGTTCATGTCGAGCGACTGGTTGCCGCCACCGCTGTCGTAGTCCCCGAAGTAGAGGTCGGGATAGCCGTTCCCCGTGACGTCCCCGGCGGACACCGAGCAGAAGCGCGGGTTGGCCGGAACGTTCGTGAACTCGACGAACATCTGCGGCGCGCGGCCGTCCTCGTGGCGCAGACCGAGCCAGCTGCCGTTGCCGGCGTTGCCGCGGTTCATGTAGATGCGCGGGTGTCCGATGTGCTTGGGGTCCCCGTCGCTGAGCGTCGGCGCGGTCACCACGTCGAGCCAGCCGTCGAGGTCCAGGTCGACGAGGATCACGTCGCGGTCGTTCGTCGGCGTCAGGAAGCCCATGTCGCCCGGGACGTCCGAGGAGGCGGCGTACTGGGCGGTGCGGTCCTGGAGCACGCCGAACTCGTTCATCAGCAGGGTGTTCGGACGCTTGCCGGTGCTGGTGAAGTCCTGCTTCACCACGGCCACGACGTCGATCCAGCCGTCGCGATCGAGATCGCCCCAGGCGAAGTCGACTTCGTCGCTCGGGTTCGAGAGCGATTGGACGGGGATCGCCAGGCGCGCGGGCTCTTCGGCGAACTCGACCCAGCGGTTGTTGAATTGGGCGAAGCTCGAGCCGCAAGCAGCGATCGAGACGGCGACGGTCCAGATGACCTTCCTCATGCAGAACTCCAGGCGTGGTTGGGGAGACTTGCCGGATCCTGAGGCCTCCGCGGAGACCGGACCCGACGATCGGGAGGGCAACATGATAGCCCGCACGGCGCGAGCCAGCCACCG
>CAYGPA010000025.1:7632-22547 GCA_964351535.1 uncultured Planctomycetaceae bacterium | reverse complement strand
AGCGGCTTGGGACGGTACCAGGCGACGTTCTCGAACAGGACGCGGCCGTTCGCGCAGATCGTGTCGAAGGTGAACTCCTCGCCCTCGATGAACTCCTCGACGCTGACCTCGTCGACGTGCTCGAGCATCCGCAGCGCCTCGTCCAGGTCCTTCGGCTCGCGCAGCGGGTACGTGTCGGCCGAGCCGGCGCCGCTGATCGGCTTGATGATCATCGGGTAGCCGATGCGCTCCGCGGCGTCGCGACACTCCTCCTTGGTGCGCGCACGGTAGTGGTGCGGCGTGCGGATGCCCGCGGCGTCGAGCACCTGCTTCATCGACTCCTTGTCGCGGAACGGCACGGCCTGGTGCACGCGCAAGCCGGGTGCCTCGAGGGCCTCGCGCAGCCGCGCCGCGAGGACCACCCCGGGTTCCCACAGACACTCGACGCGGTCGACCGTGCGCCCGCCGAGCCACTTGCGGACCTGCTTCACCACGTCGTCCTCGCTCCAGAGGTCGGGGACCTGCAGGTAGGCGCTGAGCGCCTTCGCGGCGACCGGGTCCAGGGCCGACCGGGCCTGGTCGCCGACGCCGAGGACGGTCGCGCCGATCTGCGCGAGCCCGCGCGTGAACTCGGGCATGTCCGCGGGGAAGCCGGGGGAGATGAGTAGGACGTTCATCGGTGGTTCCTCAGCCGAGATGGACGCGCACGGTCTCGATGATGCGCTCGAGTCCGCGCTCGACCACGTCGGTGTCGGGATGCCGCAGGATCACGTGGCCCTCGCCCTCGTACGAATCGGCGCGCTGCTGGCCCTCGCGGGGGATCTTGGCCTCGACCACCACGTCGCCGAGCTCGCCCAGCACCTTGCGCAGACCCTCGATGCGCACGACCTTGCCGGTGCCCTGACCGCGCAGGTAGACGGCGCCGGTGCTGAACTTGCGCGTCGGCGGCTCGAAGCGATCCAGGATCACGAGCTCGGCCCAGGCGCGGTAGAAGTCCAGGTCGTGCGCGTAGGAGAGCAGGGTCGTGAACTGCGCTCCGGGCGGCCGCGCTCCGACCTCGGAGATCGCGAGCGAGCCGTCGGGGCGGCGGAACCACTCCATGTGCGACAGCCCGGTGCGCATCCCGAGCGCCTCCAGCGCGCGGGGCCCCGCGGCGCGGATGTCGGCGTACTCGGGCCCCTCGATGTCGCGGGGCAGCTGGACGCACCACTGGAGCCACGGGCGCTCCATGACCTCGAGCGGCGTGGAGCGGTAGTGGGAGATCGAGTGGAACAGGTGCCGGCCGCCCAGCGTGACGGAGTCGAACGAGTGCTCGCGTCCCTGGACGAACTCCTCGAGCAGGACGGGCACGTCGGCCGTCGGCGGCTGGGTGCGCAGGTAGCTCGTGAGCTGGTCCTCGTGGTCGACGCGGAACGTGTTGCGCGCGCCGGCCCCGGCAGGCGGCTTGACGACGAGCGGGAATCCGCAACCCGCGGCGAACTCCCGGGCCTCCGCGGGGGTCCGCGCGAGGCGGTGCCGGGCGCACGGCAGGTCGTGGGCCGCCAGCACCGCCTTCATGCGCGACTTGTCGCGGAAGTTGTCGGCCGTGCCCGGGTCCATTCCCGAGATCTGCAGGCGCTGGCGCACTTCCGCCATCGGCTCCTGGAGCGTCTCGAGGATGCCGACGAGGCGGTGCACGTGACCCCCGAAGGCGCCGGCCAGGCTGCGCACGCCGCGCTCGATCTGGTCGGGATCGTGCAGGTCCTCGCAGCGCAGGACGGCGTCGGCGCGTCGCGCGAGGTCGCGCGGGAAGCGTCCCTCCGGCTCCTGCGTCAGGATCCCGAGGCGAACACCCGGAAGCGCCGCCGCGGCGCGCACGAAGCGCAGCGTGGTCTCGAGCGCATACGGAACGGCGAAGACGACCCCCAGCATCGCCGCCATCCTAACCCGGCGCTCGTCCTCGTCTGCCAGGGTTTGGCGCGGTCTCGGAACCGGCTGGGCGCCCGCGTAGAATCGCGGCCCTCCCATGGCATCCCCGTTGAAGATCTGCATCGTGGCTTCCGAGGTCACGCCCTACGCGAAGACCGGCGGGCTGGCGGACGTCGCCGCCGCGCTGGGCCGACACCTGGCGCGCGCCGGCGCCGACGCGCGCGTCGTCATGCCGATGTACCGCCGCGTCGCCGGGGTCGTCGAGGACCTCCGACCCCTGGCGGCCGTGCAGGACGTCGGCGTGAAGTGCGGCGACCGCACGCTGCACTTCTCGGTCTCGACGGCCCGCCTGCCGGGCAGCTCCGCACCCGTCTGGTTCGTGCGCTGCCCGGAGCTCTACGACCGCGACGGGATCTACGAGGATCGCGGCGACGAGCACCTGCGCTTCGGCCTGCTGAACCGCGCGGCGATCGAGACGTGCCAGCGCCTGCAGTGGGCCCCCGACGTCATCCACTGCAACGACTGGCACACGGCGCTGATTCCGCTGTACCTGCGCGCGGTGTACGGCTGGGACCGCATGTTCGCGAACACCAAGACGCTGCTCAGCATCCACAACATCGGCTACCAGGGGATGTACTCGACCGACGTGCTGGATTCGCTCGAGCTCGGCGGTCAGCGCTCGCTGCTGTATCAGGAGGACGTGGCCGAGGGCCGCGTCAACTTCCTGAAGACCGGCATCCTCTACGCCGACGCGCTCAGCACGGTCAGCGAGACCTACGCGCGCGAGGTCCAGACGGAAGAGTATGGCATGGGCCTGCACGAGCTCTTGCGCGCGCGCAGCGACCACTTCTTCGGCATCGTGAACGGCGTCGACTACGACGACTGGAACCCGTCCAGCGATCGCTGGATACCGGCGCACTACGACGCGAAGGACCTCGCGGGGAAGGCGGCCTGCAAGCGCCACCTGCTGCAGTCCGCCGAGCTGCCCGTCGACGACCGGGCGCCGGTCCTGGGCATCGTGTCGCGCCTGACGGCGCAGAAGGGCTTCGACCTCCTGCCCGACGTCCTGCCCGTGTTCCTGCAGCGCCTGGACATGCGCCTCGTCGTCCTGGGCTCGGGCGAGCAGCGGTACGAGGACTACTTCCGCTGGCTGCAGGGTCAGTACCCGCGCAAGGTCGTCTTCCACGCCGGGTACAGCGAGGAGATCGCCCACCACATCGAGGCCGGCAGCGACCTCTTCCTCATGCCCTCGCGCTACGAGCCCTGCGGACTGAACCAGATGTACAGCCTGCGCTACGGCACGATTCCCGTCGTTCGCCAGACCGGCGGACTGGCCGACACGGTGGAGCCGTGGAACGCCGAGAAGCGCACCGGCAACGGGTTCGTCTTCGAGCGCTTCGAGGACGAGTCGCTGTTCCGCGCGCTCGAGTTCGCCCTGCACACCTGGAGCGACCGGGAGGCCTGGCAGGTCCTGGTCCAGAACGCGATGCGCGCCGACTGGTCCTGGGAGAAGCAGATCCGGCACTACCTCGACCTCTACGGCCGGATGGTCGGCAGCGCCTGAGCGTCAGCGGCGCGAGGCGAAGTCGCGCAGCAGCGCCTCGTTGTAGATCGTGAACTCGCGCAGGCGCCGGCGCACGTCGGGGTCCTCCCCGGCGGCCCGTCGAGCGAGCTCGGTGCCGCTCGGGTCGGTCGCGAGGTCGGCGAACCAGAGCTCGTCGGTGTCGATCGAGTAGAGGTACTTCCCCGACCCCTCGACCAGCGCCGCGAGGTGGCACGTGCCGTAGGAGTTCAAGAACGCCGGCTGCGCCGGCTGTCCGTCGAGCAGCGACCGACCCTGAACCGGAACGCCCCCGAGCTCGAGGCCCAGGAGGTCCATGGCGGTCGGGAAGATGTCGACGTGCCGCGCGACGGGCAGCTCGAACCCGGACACGTCCGCGCCGGGCACGTGGAAGAGCAGCGGGACCTTGTGCGTGCTCTCGGTCATGGCGGACCCGCGGCCGGTGAACCGGCCGTTCTCGAAGCCCTCGCCGTGGTCCGACGTGATCACGAACAAGGTGTCCTCGAGCAGGCCGAGGCGTTCGTACTCCGCGTAGATCTCGCGCAGCACCTGGTCGGTGTAGCGCAGGGACGCGCGGTAGCGGTCCAGCTCGCTCGCGTCGGGGTCGTGCCCGGGGAAGGTGTACGGCCAGTGCGACGAGTTCGTGTAGTACGTGACGAAGAAGGGCGTCTCGGTCGCCAGCTGTTCGTGGTCCCACAGCAGCATGCAGCGGTCGTCGTGCGCGGACTGCTTGGCGAAGGGCAGGTTCTCCCGGCGAGCGAGCTCCTCCAGCTCGAGGAATCCCGAGATCTCCTCGAACCCGAAGTTGCGGAAGGCCGAGCGGGCGCCCTGGAAATAGAGGTGCTGCGGGGTCAACGTGGCCGTCCGGTAGCCGCGGTCCCGCAGGCTGCGGGTCAGACCGGTCACGCCCGGGACCTGGCACTCGATGATCTCCATCGTCTGGCTCGCGAAGAGCCCGGTCATGATGGAGAACATCGACTTCGACGAATTCGAGAACTGCGCGTAGGCCTCCGTCGAGAGCGACGTGCGCGCCAGCTCGGCCAGGAACGGTGTCGTGTCGAGATCGGGGGAGCCCAGGGACGTGGCCTCGAAGGCCATGCTCTCGACGACGTAGAGCACGACGTTGCGCGGCGGCGTCGCGAGGCCGAGCTGCTCGTGGGCGCTGCCGACTGCGAGGTCCGTTCGCACGCTCTGCTCCGAGGGTCGGCTGGCGTGGTCCGTGTAGCCCCGGACGGAGCGCGTGCCCGGCAGCACCAGCCCGGCGAGGAAGTTGCGGTGCAGCCCGTACGGCTGGGCGGGAGTCAGCAGCGAGAGCACGGCGAACAGCGCGACGGACAGCAGCGGCAGCACCGGACTCGTCTTGCGAACGGCCGCGGGCACGCGCTGCGCCAGGTTCCGCCAGGTCCGCGCGACCGGCGGGAGCGCGGAGAGAAACAGCACGCCGTTCAGCAGCGCGAAGCTGAGCACCGCGCCCTTCCAGTAGGAGTTTCCGGTGAACACGGAGACGTCCGGGGTCAGCGTGCGCGCTTCGGAGCGGAAGAACTGGAGCCACTCGAGCGTCAGCGGCTGCAGGAAGCGCACCTTCAGACGCGCGTCGACCAGCTGGGTCAGCAGCATCGCGTTGCCGACCACCGCGAGCCAGAGGATCCCGGCACCTCGACGCCGCTGGAAGGCCTTCCAGCCCACCACGACCAGCGACCAGGCGAACAGGTCCTGCGCCAGCGTCCCGGCGTAGTCGAGCCAGGTCCACGTCTCCTGAACGCGGTAGTTCCCGCTGAGCAGGCTGTAGGACTTCCAGCCCAGCAGGAGCACGAGCAGCGCGGTCAGCGCAGGCGCTCCCGGAGTGGTGCCGGCCGAGTTCCCCGCGCGCGCCGCGGACTGCGTCCTGGCGAGCCGCGAGTTCTCCGCCGGCCGCGCGCGCCCGACGATGTGCGGGAGCGCCGGAGCGGCGAGTTTCGAATCAGGTTGTGACATGCGAGCGCCCCCTCCGGGGACGGCTCAGCACGTGTTCGAGCAGCGACGGGCTCTCCTGCCGTCCATGAACGGCCCCGCCGCGCTCTCACGAGCCTGCGTCCCCCTCCTCGATCCACCAGGGGCGGCAAGACCCCCAGAGAAGCCACCAATCAACATCGGCAGGCTCCCATGGCCCTGGACCCGGATTTCGAGGAAATTGGGCATTCCTATGCTACCCCGGACCCGGCGGCGAGGACGGGACGGCAGGTGCGGGAGCGGGGCCGTCCGGGCCCCGGAAACGCGTGGACGGGAGGCCCGCGTCCGCCAAAGATGGCCCCGCGGCTCCGGGCGGACCGTTCTCGGGCGGTCAGAGGCCGCCGGGGGTCGCCCGGAGACGCGTCGAGTGCGACCGCGATCCGGAGACCCACGCCATGCACGTCCTCTTCGTCGAGCCGACATTCCCGCGCAACCAGCGGGATTTCGTGCGCGCTCTCCACGCCGTCGGAGCGCGCGTCACGGGCATCGGCGAGGCGCCGCCCGAGTCCCTCGACTCCGAGCTGAAGCAGTGGCTGCACGGCTACGAGCGCGTTCCGTCCGTCACGCACGAGGAGTCGCTGCTGAACGCCGTCCGCACCGTGCAGGACCGCGAGTGGGTCGACCGCCTCGAGGCCACGGTCGAGGCCCACATCCTGCCGGTCGCCCACGTGCGCGAGGCGTGTTCGATCCCGGGCACGTCGGTCCGCACCGCGTTCCTCTGCCGCGACAAGCCCGCCATGAAGGAGGCGCTGCGCGCCGCCGACGTCCCGTGCGCGCGCTCGACCGGCGCGACCTCCGCCGAGGACGTGCGCACCTTCGCCGCGGAGGTCGGCTACCCCCTGATCCTGAAGCCGCGCGACGCCGCCGGCGCCTCCGGAACGTACCGGGCCGACGACGCCGAGCAGCTGGAACAGGCCATCCGCGATTCCGGCGCCGCGCACGGCGCGTCCGTCGCCGTCGAGGAGTTCGTCGAGGGCCACGAGGCGTTCTACGACACCCTGTCGGCGAACGGCGAGGTCGTGCACGAGTTCGTCTCGCACTACTACCCCGGCGTCCTCGAGGCCATGCGCCAGCGCTGGATCTCGCCGCAGATCCTGACGACCAACCGCGTCGCCGAGCCGGCCTACGACGAGGTCCGCCGCATGGGCAAGCGCGTCATCGACGAGCTCGGCATCGAGACTTCCGCCACGCACATGGAGTGGTTCTTCGGCGACAAGGGCCTGAAGTTCTCCGAGATCGGCTGCCGCCCGCCGGGCGTGCGCGTGTGGGACATCTACGGCGCCGCCAACGACCTCGACATGTACGTCGAGTGGGCCAAGCTGATCGTCCACGGTCGCACCGACGCGCAGGCGTCCCGCCGCTTCGCGGGCGGCATGATCGCCCTGCGCCCGGATCAGGACGGACACATCGTCGGCTACGAAGGCGTCGACGAGGTTCGCCGCGAGTTCGGCGAGTGGATCCTCGACGCGCACTTCCCCCCGACGGGCACCCCGACCCAGGGCGTCGAGCACGGCTACATGGCCAACGCCTGGATGCGTCTGCGTCACCCCGACTACGACGAGCTGCGCCGCATCCTGGACCGCATCGGGGAGCGCGTGCAGGTCCGCGCGCGCTGAGCGCCCGACGCGCCCGCGAAGCGGCCGCGTCGGGCGTGACCAGCCGCCGGGCGTGACCATCAGCGGGCACCCGTGTCCGACCCCAGCCGGACCTCGGGGCGCGCCGCGCTGTGGCGGAGGCCCGGTGGGGATCCCACCGCCCCCACCTCCACCCGTGGACTGCTCGGATCTCGGTCGGTTGCGGGAGCCGTGCGATTTCTCCCGTAGACTGTCGCGCCCTTCCTGCCCCGGAGACCCCCCCATGCTGTCCACGCTCTGCCTGCTCTCGCTGCCCCTGCTCACGCTTCCGCCGGCCCAGGAGGGGCGCGGGGCCGAGGTTCGGGCCCGGTTCGTCGAGCTCCACGCGGCCGAGGACGCCGCGGCGCTGCGCGAGCTCTGGGCGGAGAACGAGGACCTGCTGCTCGTCACGATCGACGCGGACCTCGAGGGCGGGCTCGCGCTGTGGGAGTCGGCCCGGGAGCAGCCGGACACGGCGGCGATCGAGGCGCACTACGCCCGCGCGCGCTGGGGCGCCGAGATCGGCTCCGAGGTCACCGGCCGGCCGATCTTCGCCGAGTACGCGGCGGCCTTCTCGGGCTGGAGCGACGCGCAGAAGGCCGCCTTTCGCGGCGGTCAGGCGGCGCACCGCGAGTCGCGGCGGATGCTGAAGGACGAGGACTACGAGGGCTCGCTCGTCGCCGCGCGGAACTGTGCCGCGCTCGCGCTGCCGCTCGGCGATTGGTGGGGGGCGGCGATGGGGTACGCGGCCGAGGGTGAGGCGCTGCGCCGGCTCGGGAAGCGCGAGGAGGCCATCGCGGCGCTCTCCCAGGCGCGCTTGCTCTACAACCAGCTCGCGTTGCGCGGCAGCGAGCTCCGGTGCCTCGAAGCGCTCGTCGAGGAGCTGCTCCGCGTGCGCCAGTACCGGCGCGCGATGCCCGCCGCGCGGGCGGCCGTGGCGCTGGCCGAGACGGTGGGCGATCCCGCCGCGGTGCAGCGCGCGAAGCAGCACGTCGAGCAGTGCGAGCAGGCCCTGGGGCTGCTCCAGTCCGACGGCTGAGGCGCGGGGGTCAGCGCGACGCGCGGCGAGCCAGCTCGACGAGTTCCGTGCGCAACACCCGGTACAGCACCGTGCGGCGGTACTCCCCGGTCGAGCGCACGTCGTCGATGGGGGCGACGTCCTCGCGTGCGGCCTTGCGCGCCGCGGCGTCGAGGAGCTCGGGCTCCGGCGCGTGGCCGACCAGCATCGCGGGCAGCGACGGCAGCAGGACCGTGATCGGCGCGACCGAGCCGGCCGCCGCGCGCAGCGCGGTGCAGCGCCCCTCCGAGAAGCTCGCGGCCAGGGCCACGACGAGCTTCGAGATCGACTGGGCGCGGCGCGTGCCGACCTTGCGGAAGGCTCGCTGCTCGCCGGCGGGCCGTGCGGGGATCCCGATCGACTCGATCAGCTCGTCGGGGCGGCGCGCGGTCCGGCGATAGCCTTCCAGGAACGCCTCGACGGGCAGGTCGCGCCTTCCGCGGGTCGACGCGAGCCGCACGCTGGCGCCCAGGGCCATCAGCACGGGGTTCATGTCGGCCGCGGGCGAGGCCGTCCCGAGGTTGCCGCCGAGCGTCGCGCGGTTCTGGATCTGCACGGCGCCGACCTCGGCCGCGGCTTCCACCAGCACGTCGGCGTGCGCGCGCACGAGGTCCGACGCGAGCACGTCGGCGCAGCTCGTCAAGGCACCCAGGCGCAGGCCTCCGTCCTCCTCGCGGATGCCGCGCAGCTCGTCGAGGCGCCACAGGCTCAGCACGTGCTCCGGGCTCGTGCGTCCGCTCTCGAACTCGACCATCAGGTCGGTCCCGCCGGCGAGCAGCAGGGTGTCGGGCGCCGCCTCGGCGAGGGCCGCGAGGGCCTCGTCGAGCGTGCGCGGGACGTCGACGCGCGCGGCCTTCACGGCGTCTCCCTCCGCGCGGCGGAGCGCACCGAGGCCAGGATCTTCTCGTAGCCGGTGCAGCGGCAGAGGTTGCCGGCGAGCGCCGTGCGCACGTCGTCGTTGCTGGGCTCCACGCCGCGGCGCGCGCAGTCGTCGGCGAACCACTTCGCGGCCACGATCATGCCCGGCGTGCAGATGCCGCACTGGGCGCCGCCCTCGTCCAGGAACGCCTGCTGCACGCGGCCGAGGTCGTCGGACTCGACCGTCAGGACGTCCGCGCCGTCGACCTGGCAGGCGGCGACGAGGCAGGAGTTCACGAGCTCGCCGTCGACCAGCACGGAGCACGCGCCGCACTCGCCCTCGCCGCAGCCCTCCTTCGTGCCGGGCAGGTCGAGGTCGTCGCGCAGGACGTCCAGCAGGCGCCGCAGCGGCGGAACCCGCACGGCGCGCGCGCGGCCGTTGACGACGAGGTTCAGCTCGACCGCCTCGCTCACAGGGCCTCCTCCGGGTGCGCGCGCAGCCATGCGGCCGCGAGCCGCTCCGCCGTCGCCGGGACGCGGTCGACGTGGATGCCCAGGGCGTCCTCGAGCGCGGACGCGATCGCCGGCGCGCCGCCGTCCATCGGGAGTTCGCCGACGCCCTTGGCTCCCGACGGGCCGCCGGGGTAGGGGATCTCGACCAGCGCGACCTCCATCGGCGGCGTGTCCAGCGTGGTCGGAACGATGCACGTCGACATGCGGTCCTGCAGCACGCGGCCCTCCGCGGTCGAGACGACCTCGAGGTGCGCGAAGCCGATGGCCTGCAGGCTGCCGCCCTCGATCTGGCCTTCGACCAGGCTCGGCTGGATCGCCTTGCCGACGTCGACGGTCGAGAGGAAGCGCGTCACCTGGACCTGGAACGTGTCGAGATCGACCTCGACCTCCGCCACGTCCGCGGCCCAGCCGTACGCGGGATACGCGTCCCCGCGATAGGCCTCGTCGTCCCACTCGAGTCCCGGCGGCGAGGCGTAGCGGGCCTCCACCCGGCCGTCGCCGCCGGCGGCGAGGAAGGCGCGCGCCCGCGCGCGGAACGTCGACGCGTCGCTCGCGGCCTCGATGCGCGCGCGGAGCTCCGCGCAGGCGCGCTCGACGCAGCCGCCGACGATCATGCACGTGCGCGAGGCGACCGTCGGACCGGAGTCCGGCACCTGCGACGTGTCCGTCTCCGCCACCCGGACCTCGCTCACCTCGGCGCCCAGGGCGTCGGACGCGATCGCCAGGAACATGGCGTAGGTGCCCTGACCGAACTCGGTCTGCGCCGTCTGCAGCAAGGCCGTGCCGTCCGGCTCCAGCTCGACGCGCACGCGGCCCTTCAGGAGCTCCTCGCCCGCCCCCGTGAAGCCCGAGCCGTGGAAGAAGAACGAGAAGCCGACGCCGCGCCGGACGCGCTCGGAGGAGCGGACCTCCCGCTCGCCCCGGCACCACGGGTGTCGATCGAACGCGCTGCGCGCGCGGATGTCGTCCAGCACCTCCATGGAGCCGACGCTCTCCTCGAGCAGCTGTCCCGTCGCCGTGCGGTCGCCCCGGCGCAGCGCCACGCGCCGCCGCAGCTCGTAGGGGTGGATCGACAGCTCGCGCGCGATGCGGTCCATCTGCCGCTCGATCGCGAAGCACGTCTGCGGAGCGCCGAAGCCGCGAAAGGCACCGTAGGGCACGGCGTTCGTGCCCACGACGCGCCCGCGGATCGTCACGTTGTCGCAGCGATACGGCCCGGCCGCGTGGATGCAGGCGCGCGAGAGCACGACCGGCGAGAGGGTCGTGTACGCGCCGCCGTCGAGCAGCACGTCGATCTCCATCGCCAGCAGGTTGCCCGCGTCGTCGACGGCGGTGCGGTGGCGCACGCGCGAGGGGTGCCGCTTGGGCGTCACCGCGAGGTCCTCGTGCCGGTCGAAGATCATGCGCACCGGATGCCCGCAGGCGCGTGCGAGCAGCGCGGCCTGGCACGCCAGCACGGAGGGGTAGTCCTCCTTGCCGCCGAATCCGCCGCCCGTCGCCATCTGCACGACGCGCGCCTTCTCCGGCGCGACTCCCAGCGCGCGCGCGAGCGACTTGACGACGTAGTAGGGACACTGCAGCGAGCCCTTCGCGACCACGACGCCGTCCGCGTCCGCCGGCCACGCGACGAACCCCTGGGGCTCGATGTACATCTGCTCCTGGGAGTCGGTGCGGTAGACGCCCTCGACGACGCGCGCGGCGCTCGCCAGCACCGCGGCCGCGTCGCCCTTCTCGATGCGGATCTCCTTGAAGACCTGCTCGGAGACCTCGGGGTCGAACACGGCCGGCGCGGGCTCCAGGCGCGGGTGGATCGCGGCCAGCGCGGCCCGCAGCGTCTCGCGGTCCGGGCCGGCCACGAGCAGGAGCGGCTCGCCGACGTGTCGCACTTCTCGCGCGCACAAGAGCGGCTGGTCGTCCGCGATCATGGCGACGACGTTCTCGCCGGGAATGTCCTCGGGACGGACCAGGGCGACGCGCTCGAAGTCGAACTCCGGGTCGAAGTCGAAGCCCAGGAGGCGCGCGCTCGGCAGCGGCGAGCGCACGCAGGCGCCCTCCCAGGCCCCGGGAACGCGCAGATCGGCGACGTAGACGGCGCGACCTTCGACCTTGGCGGGCCCCTCGGGCCGCGGGACGGTCGCTCCGACGGCGCGGGGGGCTCCGGGGGCGGCGGGCATGCCCCATCCTCGCAGGCGACCTTTCCGAAGGCCAGCGGAGCGGCACCCTCGCGCACCGGAGTCCGGGCCATGGGGTATCCTCTCTCCAGCGCACTGAGGGCTCTCGACGGACGTCGACGGCCCCCGCGCTCCTCGCGCATCCCGTAAGATCTTCCAATTCACGCGCGGCGCTCCAGATCGGGGCGAACGACGCGTTCCGGCCGCCAGCTCAGGCCTCTCCATCCTCGATGATCCAGCTGATTTCCACGGCCGGCGCCCTCGCCGCTCCGCTCGCTCTGCTCCTCCTCGCCGGTCCGGCCGGCAGCACCCAGGCCGTCGGCGCCTACGACGTCGCCGCCGGCTCCCCTGGAGCCTGGCGGGCCGAGCACGCGCGCTTCGGCATGGTCGCGACCTTCGAGTCGACCCGCCTCGTGGCCCGCTCCTCCGAGGTCGGGGGCTGGGCCCTGGGCCTCGATGTCGCGGCCTGGGGGCGCGGCGAGGACCTGACGCCGCTCGCGGCGCAGCGCCCGACCGCTCGCGGCAGGCGCGTCGAGTGGACCGACGGCGACCTGACGACCTGGTACGTGCACGACGAGCGCGGGCTCGAGCAGGGCTTCACCGCCGCTCGCCGTCCGGCCGGCGACGAGGCCGAACCGCTGGTCGTGCGCATGTCGCTCGAGAGCTCGCTGACCGCGCTCGCGTGCGGCGCTTCCCTCGCGTTCGTCGACGCCGACGGGCGCGCCGTTCTCCAGTTCGCGGGCCTCGCGGCCTGGGACGCCGCCGGCCGCGCGCTCGAGTCCGAGTTCCGCGTCGACGGGGATCAAGTCGAGATCGCGGTCGACGATCGCGGCGCCGCCTACCCGGTCATGATCGATCCGCTGCTGATCGTGCTGCAGCAGCAGGTCTTCGCGTCGGACCGCCAGGGCGGCGATGCGTTCGGCGTCGACGTGGCCCTCGCGGGCGACATCCTCGTCGTCGGAGCGGACAAGGAGGATGCCGGCGGAACCGATGCCGGAGCGGCCTACGTGTACGCGCGCTCCGGCAGCACCTGGACGGAGCAGGCGAAGCTGACCGCGTTCGACAACTCCGCCAACGACCGCTACGGCGCGGCCGTCGCCGTCAGCGGCGAGACGGTCGCCATCGGCTCGCTCCTGGACGACGATCTCGGAGGGGCCTCGGGTTCGGTCTACGTCTACACGCGCAGCGGCACGGTCTGGTCCCTGGAGCAGAAGCTGTTCGCTTCCGACGGAGCGCCCGGCGACACGTTCGGGTTCGATCTCGTGCTCCAGGACGATCGGCTGGTCGTCAGCTCGCCCCAGGACGACGACGCGGGCAACGCGTCCGGATCGGTGTACGTGTTCGACCGCACCGGCACCGTCTGGACCGAGACGGCCAAGGTCACGGCTTCCGACGCGTCGATCTTCGACATGTTCGGCGAGTCGCTCGACCTGAGCGGCACGTCCATGGTCGTCGGGGCGAGCGGCGTGAACCGCGGCCTCGGCGCCGACCAGGGGGCCGTCTACGTCTTCGTGGACGCGGGTACGGCCTGGATCGAGCAGCAGAAGATCACCGCGGCCGACGGCGCCATGGGCTACTTCTTCGGCAGCGCGGTCGCGATCGACGGCGACCGGATCGCGGTCGGGTCGGACGGCCACGCGCTGGCCGGCTTCTCCGCGGGCGCGGTGTACCTGTACGAGCGTGACATGTTCGGGTTCTGGGCCCAGACGGACTTCTTCACCCCGTTGACGGTCGGCTTCGGAGACATGGCGGGCGAGCGCGTCGACCTCGACGGCGACTTCGTCGTGTTCTCGGCGCGCGGTGACGACGACACGGCCACCGACGCGGGAGCGGTCTTCGTCTACCAGAAGGAGGGCCCGGTCTGGATCGAGATGCTGAAGATCCTCGACTCCGGAGGCGCCAACAGCGACGACTTCGGCAGCGCGGTCGCGCTCGACGAGCTGTCCATCGCGATCGGCGCGAATCGCGATGACGAGCCAGGCGGCGACACCGGCTCGGCCTTCGTCTACACCATCGAGCCGCTGCAGGCGCTGTACTGCACGGGCAAGACCAACTCGCTCGGCTGCGTACCGTTCATCTCGGTGCAGGGCTACCCGAGCGTCAGCAGCACGATCAACTACCGCGTGATCGCCAACGACGTGGTCGACGGCGAGGCCGGCTTCCCGGTCTACGGGACCGCGCGCGCCAACCTGAACTTCCACGGCGGGAAGCTGTGCGTCAAGGCGCCCTTCCGGCGACTGCTGCCCGCGAAGCTCGCGATCGCGCAGGGCCCGCCGCCGTGCTCCGGCGTGATGAAGCGCAACTTCAACAACCACATCCAGTTCGGCGGCGACCCCCTCCTGACCGCCGGGCACACCGTCACCATCCAGTGGCGCCAGCGCGACTTCAACGACCCGACGGGCTTCGGCGACAACCTGACGAACGCGCTCGAGTTCACGATCTGCCCCTGAGTTCACGATCTGTGGCCAGGTGTCGTGCGCGCCGGGTCGCGGCGGCGCTATCCTGGCGACCGTGAAGAAGACCATCCTCCCCGGCGTCTCCTACTGGAGCCGCTACCAGGCCGACCGCGGCATCGACTTCAGCGGGTTCCACTGGCAGCGCGAGGGCGGCGGCGTCCTCGTCGACCCGATGGAGATGTCGGAGTTCGAGGCCGCGGCGCTGCGCGAGCGCGGTGGGGCGCGCTGGATCCTGCTGTCGAACTTCGATCACCTGCGCGCGACGGCGCAGCTGAAGCGGGCGTGTGACGCCAAGGTCGCGGCGCCGGCCGGCGAGCGCGAGCGCTTCGGCCCCGGCGCGGAGCTCGTCGACACGTGGTTCGAGTCGCAGGCCGACCTCCCCGAGGACCTGCGGGAGTCCGTCGACATCCACGTCCTGCGCGGCGGCAAGTCGGCGATCGAAGCGGCCTTCTTCCTGCGCGGACCCGACGCGCTGCTCTTCGGAGACCTCGTGCGCTCCCACGTCTCCGGAGCGCTCTGCCTCCTGCCCGAGCCCAAGATCGCCGACCGCGCCGCCGTGATCGAGTCGCTGCGCCCGCTGCGCGACGTCCCCGCGCGCGCCATCCTCCTCGGCGACGGCGACTGCCTGTTCCGCGGCGCCCGCGAAGCCCTGGGCGAGCTGCTCGACGGCCTCGACTGATGGGATGAGTCCGAACTTCGGACACACCCCGATAGACAGGGTTCACGGGAACGTCATCGACGTTTGCGTCGCCGGCGCCAGCTCGTAGCAGCCCATGTCGACCACGGCCTGGAAGTCCCCGTCCCCGTCGA
>CAYGPA010000025.1:0-7532 GCA_964351535.1 uncultured Planctomycetaceae bacterium | reverse complement strand
GCCAGCTCGTAGCAGCCCATGTCGACCACGGCCTGGAAGTCCCCGTCCCCGTCGAAGACGCGCGGCTTGCCCTCGATGTCGAGCGTGGTGCCGGACGGGACGGCGGCGTTCAGCCCCGCGTCCACGCAGGGTGAGGTCACGGGCAGGCGGAAGTTCGCGGTCGACGGACCGAGGATCTGGGGGTCGCTCGAGATGTTGCCCGTGCCCGCGAGGACGCCCAGCCCGCCCTGCACGCAGTTGTTGTCGAGGTCGTAGGAGCCGATCGGCCCGGTCGCCGCGCAGAGCTGCTCGCACGCCGGGTTGCCGCCGCTCTGCGCGTTGGCCCACAGGACGCAGTTCTTCATCGTGAGACTGGATCCGACCGACCCCGACTTGAACGTGTAGATTCCTCCTCCCAGGCTTCCGGCGTTGCCCGTGGCGGTGTTCCGCGACAACGTGCAGCCGACGAACGTCGGCCCGTCGAAGAAGTTGGCGACGACGTTGACGACGGCTCCGCCGAAGCTCGTCCCGCCCGCAGAGTCGATCGCGGCGTTGTCGAAGAACAGGCAGTTGGAGACCAGCGCCGCGGCCTCGGTGTACATCGCGCCCCCGTAGCGGGCGCTGTTGCCCTCGAACGAGCAGCCCGTGACGACCGTTCCCGCGCCGCCGCGGTGGTAGATCGCGCCGCCGCCGTTCGCGGCCGTGTTGCCGACGAAGCGGCAGCCCTCGAAGCGCGGCGTGGCGGCGAACAGGACGTAGGCCGCTCCGCCGTCGAGCTGCGAGGCGTTGCCGACGAAGTCGCAGCCGCGGATCACGGGAGACCCGCCGTCCACGAGAATCCCGGCCCCCGCCAGGTTCAGGCCGCTGCCGTCGGAGAGGCCTCCGGTGACGGTGAACCCGTCGAGCACGGTCGCCGCGTCGACGCCGTCGGCCGTGACGACGTTGTACGAACGCGCTCCCCCGGCCAGGACGCCACTCAGCACCGTGGGGTTCGCCGCGGGGTCGCGCTGCGCCCGTTGGGTCTCGCCGCCGGCGAACCCGCCGTAGAGCTCCACGCCGAGCGGCAGCAGGAAAGTCGCATCGCGGTCGCCGCCGCCGGGATCGGGCGTGTAAGCGCCGACGGCGACCCAGACCTCCTCGCCCGGCCGCGCGTAGGACAGGGCGTCGCGGAGGTCCGTGAACGCGTCCGCCCAGCGCAGCCCGTTCTCCAGCCCGCCGGCACCGGCGTCCACGTACAGCACTCCGCCGTTCGGGCCCAGGCAAGTCGCCGCGTTGCGGAACTGCGTGATCTCGAAGATGGGGACGCCGGAGAAGCCCGTGACGTCGAGGTCGCAGCCCTGGATCGTCGAGCACATGATCCGGCACGGGAAGCTGATGTTGCAGCACGTCGAGGAGATCGACTGGCACCCCGGCGGCGACTCGTCGCAGTGGCAGGCACCCCAGTTGTGCCCCAGCTCGTGCGCGGTCAGGGCGACGCGCTGCCACGCGTTGATCGAGTAGCGGCTCTGGGAGAGGCCGTAGCCGACGCCGCTGGCCGGATCGCTGCACACGCTCTGCAGCCACGCGACTCCGATGGTCGTGCCGTTCAGGTCCTTGCCGGTCATAAGGTGGGCGACGTCCCGCGGCAGGCTCGCGTGCTGCGTGTTCCACTGGGTCTGCATCTCGCCCAGCAGCGCCGCCGCATCGGTCTGCGTGTACGGATCGTTCGACGTGGTGCGCACGACGATGGCCGACAGCAGGTGCACGATGTCCACGTCGTTCCGGAAGATGGCGTTGACGCCGCTCATCACGCTCTCGATGTCCGCCACCGTGTTCGCCACGGATCCGCCGTTCAGCTGGAAGTACTCGAAGTCCGCGTCGAAGGCGATCTCGACGATGCGCGCGGTGTTGGGCGTGGCCGCTCCCTCGGGCGCGGCGCCGGAACTCGGTGTCGGCCGCGCGGGGTTCGCGAGGCTCTCGCACGTGCCCTCGAGGGGCAGCACGTCGGAGGTGCGGTAGGCCACGTACTCGGTCGGCAGCGCGCCCGGCCCGAGCTCCGCGAGGGGCTGCAGACCCCAGGACTCGTCGCCGATCTCGAGCTGCATCCGCCAGCGGCCGGCGACGAGCGACGCGCGCACGCGGCTGCCCTCGACCTCGCGCACCGAACCTCGATACGTGCCGACCGGGGGCACCGGGGCGTCGCGCAGCGCTCCGCCCGGACCCTGGACGAGCACCCGGAAGTCGCGCGTGCGCCAGGTCTGCGGCTGCAGGCGGACGGTCAGGTCGCGCTCCCCGAGCCGCAACGCGAACTCGAGGTGCGGCACCGGCACGTCGGGCAGGGCGAGCTGGACGAGCTCGTGGCGCGCGAGACTCATCTCACGGCCGACGAGCTCGGCGGTCGCCGGGTCGTGGGCGCCGCCTTGGAGCGCCGAGAGCAGCAGGCCGAGCGAGCCGAACGAGAACGGGGACAGCGAGAACATGGGATCCTCCTCGTGGGTCCTCGGGGCTTGACCGCGGTCTTCAGGCCGTCCGAGGAGGCACCGAGCCTCGCGCCGCGGAGAACCGGTCGGTCTTTCCGTCGGAAACCGGGCGCTCGGCTTCCAGAGTCCCGGCTGCGCGAATCCGGGAGGGTCTGATCCGCCGCCCCGCTCCACCGCGCCGGCCCAGCCTCCGGGCGCGGCAGCGTTCCGCGGGCGGCCGACGCGCCCGGGATTCGGCAGCCTGCGCACCGTACGATGCGGCGATGATCGACGCTCCGCGCGAGGCCTCGCGGCCGCTTCGTTTCGAGGACCGCTTGCTGGCCGAGGGCGTGCGCGTCCTCGAGCGGCTGCGCGGGCCCGTCGACGATGCCGCGGCGGACGCCCAGGCGCGGCTCGCGGCCGAGGACACCGAGGGGCGCATCGTCGCGCGCGCACGGCGCCTGCCGGTGGCGGGGGAGGTCCAGGCGGCCCTGCACCAGACCGGCCAGCTCGCGGGGGCCGTGGTCACGGGCGGCGTGCTCCTGGCCCTCCTGAGCGGCGGCACGGCGACGGCGGCGGCGCTCGGTTTCGGGCGCGAGGAGCAGATCAACGTCTTCGCGGTGCTCGGGGGTCTGCTCGGGCTCCAGCTCGCGATGTTCGCCGCCTGGATCGTCAGCGCGTTCCTGCGGCTGCGCACCGGCGGCGGCGGGGCGCTCGGCGCCGCGCTGTCCGGATTCGCGCGGCGCGTGGCCGGCTGGGCGCATCGCGGCGCGGTCCACGAGGCGGCGGCGCTGGCTCATGGCGAGGTGCTCGTCGGGCCGGTGGGGCGCTGGACCTTCGGCACGATCAG
This sequence comes from uncultured Planctomycetaceae bacterium, assembly GCA_964351535.1. Taxonomy (GTDB): domain Bacteria; phylum Planctomycetota; class UBA1135; order UBA1135; genus JAUIDW01. The sequence goes on along the minus strand of CAYGPA010000025.1, from coordinate 4,265 downwards.
CAACGCGCTCTGGACCGCGTTCAACGTCGGCGCGCTCGGGACCCTCGTCTACTTGCTCAGCACGCGGCACTACCTGTTCGTGTGGGAGACGACCCTGCTCTCGGGCGACGTCTTCGCGTCGCTGACCGAGGCCGCCGGGCGCCTGCCGGCGCTGCTGGGTTTCGACGTGCCGACTCCCGACCAGGTTCGCGCGACCCAGTGGACGCCGGGCGTCCAGCCGGAGGAGGCCACGCGCCGCGCGTGGTCCGGCTACCTCATCGGCGCGGTCCTCGCCTACGGCCTGCTGCCGCGCGCGCTGGCGCTCGGCTTCTGCGTCGCGCGCCGTCGCCTCGCGCGCCGTCGCTATCGGCTCGACCTGCAGCGGCCGGCCTACGTGCAGCTCGCGGAACGCTGGGCGCCGCGCACGGCCGACCTCGGCGTCGTCGACGCGTTCGACGGACGCGAGCCCGCGGCGCCGGCGGCCGGCGTCCCCGTCGCCGAGCGACCGGCCGCTGCGCCGGCCATCGTCTCGATCGAGATCGACCCGCTCGAGCAGGGCTGGCCGCCGAAGCTGGACGGCGTCGCGTGGAGCGACCTCGGCCCGCTCGACGACGGCGACGCGCGCCGGCGCGTGCTCTCCGACCTGCGCGCGGCCGCCACGGAGCCCAGCGTGCTGACCGTCGTGTGCGACCTGACCGGCACGCCGGACCGCGGCGTCGGTCACGTGCTGCAGCGCCTGCGCGAGAGCGTGGCGCGTCCGCCGCTGCTCGTGCTGACCGCGGGCGAGGCGCTGCGCCGTCGGCAGTCGGCGGAGGCCTTCGAGTGCCGCGTGGACGACTGGCGGCAGCTCGCCGACCGCGCCGGCTTCCCCGCCGAGCGCATCGTCGAGGTCGACCTCGACCACCTGACGCACGCGAGCCGCTCGCGGCTGACGCAGCTCGTTTCCGGAACGGCGCCGTCGAGCGTCGGCGCCGCGACCAGCCTGCGCGCCGAGTTCGACCGCATCGCGCGTCACTCGGAGGGCTGGAGCGACGCCCCGGACGCGGACCAGCGCGCGCGGCTCGCGCGCGAGATCGCCGCGGCCTACGGCGGCACCGAGTCGCCCTGGACGCGCCTCCTGGGCGCTTCCGTGGCGTCCGCCGCGGACCTCCCCGAGGCGCTGCGCGGCGGCGCGGAGCGCACGCTCGGCCTGCTGCCCGAGCGCCTGCGCCTCAGTCCGCGCTGGCTCGCGGCGGGCGCCGCGGCGGGCGCGCTGAGCTGCATCGCGGCGACGCTCCTGGTCACGCCCGCGGCGCTCGCGGCCCTGCCGATGTGGTCGGCGCTGGGGGCCGCGACCAGCGGCGCGCTGCGCGCGTTCGCGCCGGCTTCGGCGCCCGAGGCGTCCGCGGCCGCGGAAGGCGAGCTGGACGAGGCGGTTCGTTCCGCCGCCCTGTTCGCGATGCTGCTCGAGCTGCAGGGCGCCGACGAGACGACGATCACGCGCGTGCTCGACCGCGCGCTCGACGCCGACGATCCCGCGCTGCGCGACGTCGCCGGCGTGCGCCCGTGGCTCGCGAACCTGCTGCGGCGCTTCGACGCCGCGCGGGCGGAGGTCGGCGCCTCGTGAAGGCCCTGCGCGTCGCCGTCGTCGGGCACACGAACACCGGCAAGACCTCGCTGCTGCGCACGCTCACGCGCGACGCGAGCTTCGGCGAGGTGTCGGACCGCCCGGCGGTCACGCGGCACGTCGAGGGGCGCGCCTTGCTGGTCGGCGGGCGGCCGGTGATGGAGCTCTACGACACGCCCGGGCTCGAGGACTCGATCGGCCTGCTCGACCACCTCCAGAGCCTGCGCGCCGACCGCCGCGTCGAGGGCATCGAGGTCGTGCGCCGCTTCCTGGAGTCCTCCGAGGCCGAGGGCCGCTTCGCGCAGGAGGCCAAGGCGCTGCGGCAGGTCGTCGAATGCGACCTCGCGCTGTACGTGCTCGACGCGCGCGACCGCGTGCTCGGCAAGCACCGCGACGAGCTCGAGATCCTCGGCTGGTGCGCGCGGCCGATCGTGCCCGTGCTGAACTTCGTGGCCTCCGACGAGGCGCGCATGGACACGTGGCGCGAGCACCTCTCGCGCGCGAACATGCACGCGATCGCGGAGTTCGACACCGTCGTGCTCGACGACGAGTGCGAGACGCGGCTCTTCGAGAAGATGCGCTCGCTGCTCGACGCCCACCGCGAGCTCTTCGACGAGCTGATCGCGGACCGCCGCCGGCATCGCGAGGAGCTGCTCGCCGCGTCGTCGCGCCTGATCGCCGACCTCCTGATCGACGTCGCCGCCCACGTGGTCCAGGTGCGCACGGTGCAGGGTCCGGAGACCCAGGCGGCGGTCAGCGCGCTGCAGCAGCGCGTGCGCGAGCGCGAGCGCGCCGCCGTCGCGAGCCTGCTGGCGCTGTTCCAGTTCCGCCCCGAGGACTACGCCGCTGCCGACCTGCCGTCGGTCGACGGCCACTGGGGCCTCGACCTGTTCCACCCCGAGACGCTGAAGCGCTTCGGCGTGCGCACGGGCGGCGGAGCGGCCGCGGGCGCGTCGGTCGGCCTCGGCCTGGACCTCGCGCTCGCCGGACTCTCGCTGGGCACGGGCACGCTGGCCGGCGCCGCGATCGGCGCGATGTGGGGCGCCGCCGGCCGGCAGGGGCGGCGCGTGCTCGACCGCTTCCGCGGCTACACCGAGCTGCGCTGCGGCGACCCGACGCTGAAGATCCTGCTGGCGCGCGAGGTCGCCCTCGTGCGCGCCCTGCTGCGTCGCGGCCACGCCAGCGTCGAGCCGCTGCGCCTCGCGAGCCTGCCGAACTCGGAACTGCGCCTGCCGGAGACCCTCGAGGAGGCCAAGGCCAACCCGGAGTGGTCGCGCCTCGATGGCGCCGCGGGAACCGTGTCGCCGCAGCGGGGGCGCGCGATCCAGGTGCTCGCCTCCGAGATCGAGGCGCAGCTGCGCCGAGTCGATCGCGTGCGGTGACATAATCCGAAACCGGATCCAATCCACGAGCATCGCACCCGCGGGCGAACCAGCGAATCGCCTCCTCCGTTCCCAGAAATCTCGACCAGCACCCGAGCCCATGCGCCAAGCCACGATCCCCTCCCTCTTCTCGACCGTCGTCCTCGCCCTCGCCTCGGCCTGCGCCACGGCCCCGGTCGAGCCGAAGGGGTTCGGCGCCGCGATCGAGGCGGCGCACGGCGACCGCAACCTGTACGAGCAGCCGCCGCTACGGTCGGACGTCCTCGTCGAGTTCGGCGAGGACCCGATCCTGGACGCGCACATGACCTTCGAGGCCTCCTCAGGCCGCGTGCGCCTCGACTTCGCGGACGGCGGCGTCGCGGTCTTCGACGGCAAGGACGCCTGGGTCGCGGGCCTGCCCTCCGAGGAGGTCGCGATGGCGCGCTTCCACCTCCTGACCTGGTCGTACTTCCTCGCCGCGCCGTGGAAGCTGCGCGACCCCGGAGCGCGCATGGGGCCCGTCGTGCGGCGCGAGCTGGGCGGCGCTCTGCGGGACTCCGCGCGCCTGGAGTTCGCCCCGGGCGTCGGGGACACGCCGGAGGACTGGTACGTGGTCTACGCCGACCCCGCGACGCTGCAGCTCGCCGCGCTCGCCTACGTGGTCACCTTCGGCAGGACCCTCGAGGAAGCCGCAACCGAGCCCCACGCGGCGACCTACGAGGAGTTCCAGACGCTCGACGGCATGATCCTCCCGACCCGCCTGACCTTCTGGAACTGGAGCGCGGCCCAGGGCCTCTTCGGCGACCCGATCGGCCGCACGCAGTTCACGAATCTCGAGTTCGGAGCCGTCGACGCCGCACGCTTCCAGCCGCCCCCGGGCTCGAAGCGCGTCGACGTCCCGCGCTGACCGACGCGCCCGGCGTGGGTCACGCGTCGGGGGAGAGGGCTTCTCCGGCCTGAAGGGTCGCGCGCACGCGCTCGAACGTGTCGCGGTCGTCCTCGCGCTTCTGCTTCGAGCGGCGCTCGAGGCTCTTGAGGGGCAGGCGCATGCGCTGAACGTCCGCGAGGCGCTCGCGGTTGCGGTCGAGGAAGGCCCAGTAGAGGGGAGTGATCGGACAGGTCCTCTTCGGGTGGAAGGCGCACGAGTTGCAGAAGTCGCTCATGCGGTCGATGTACGCCGCTCCGGAGACATAGGGCTTGGTCGTCATGACCGGGCCCGTGCCGAACGTCGCCATGGCCAGCACGTTGGGCTCGACGACCCAGTCGTAGGCGTCGACGTAGGCGGACCAGAACCAGTCGGTCAGCGCGCGCGGCTCGAC
>CAYGPA010000024.1:0-22742 GCA_964351535.1 uncultured Planctomycetaceae bacterium | reverse complement strand
CGGGCCTCGCGCTCGCGCCCTTCCTCGGCGACGTCCTGCCGCCCGGGCTCGCGTTCGGGACGCTGGACGCCGTGGTCGAGGCGCGCGGAGTCGGCGGCGAGGTCGTCGCGAGCACGCGCGGAACCCTGACCGACCTGACGTGGTCGGGCCTGGGTCGACGCGGCCGGGAGGCTGCCTGGGTCGTCGCCCTCGAGGATCGCAGCCTGCGCATCGAGGAGCTGACGGTCGCCGAGGGCACGGACGTCTGTCTGCAGCTGACCGGCGAGCTACCCCTCGACCCGGGCGCGGCGTCACCGCTGGCCGAGGGACCGCTGCGGCTCGAGGGCCTGCTGGACCTGCGGCGTATCGAGGAGTTCCTGCCCTCCGACACGCCGTGGGGTCCGCGAGGCGCGGTGCGGGCGAGCGTCGACCTGGCGGGCGCGTGGAGCGGGCTCGAGGGCTCGATCCAGGTCGACGCCGAGGGCGCGCTGCGACCTCCGGTCGCGGACACCGCGGCGCGTCCGGAGGAAGAGCTCGAGGACCCCGAAGCGCTGACGGCCACCCTGGCCGGCCGGCTGGAGCTCGGGTCCGACTCGATGAACCTGCGCGCGGGATCGGCGCGGCTCGCCGGGATCGGGAGCGCGCGGGTGGAGGGAGAGCTGGGAGTCGGAGCGGACGTCGCGCGCTGGATGGAGGAGGGCTTCGCGGGCCTCTTCGGCGCGCCGCTCGCGCTGACCGCGGACGTCGACGCGGAGGAGCTCGCCTGGCTCGCGGAGCGCGTCCCGGACCTGCGCCGGACGGCGGGCCAGGCGAACGCCGCCGTGCGCCTCGGCGGAACGCTGGACGAGCCGGAGATCACCGGCGAGCTGACGCTGCGCGAGGGCGAGCTGCGCACGCGCTCGCAGCTGCCTCCGCTGGCCGCGATCGATGCCGACGTGAAGTTCGAGGGTCAGCGCATCCGCATCGAGAGCTGCACGGCCGAGCTGGGCGCGGCTCCCGTCGGTCTGGAGGGCGACATCGAGCTCGGCGGGGACTCCCCTCGCTTCGACCTGCGCCTCACGGGGGAGAACGCGCTGCTCGCGCGGACGCAGACCCTGCGACTGCGCGCGGATCTGGACCTCGCGATCACGGAGACGCTCGACGCGCTCCAGATCGCCGGCACGGTACGCCCGCGCAACACGCGCGTGCTGGTGGACGTCGACTTCGTCGAGATCGTCCAGTCCGTGGACGTCGACCCGAGGAAGCTCCGGCAGCCGGGCAAGCCTTCCGGTCCCGCCGGGCTGCAGCTCTTCTCGCTGCGCGATCCGCCCCTCGCGAACGCCAAGTTCGACGTGCGCGTGCTGACCGAGGAACCCGTCGAGCTCAGCGGCAACCTGATGCGCGGCGAGCTGCGCACGGACCTGCGCCTGCGCGGGACCGGCGAGGTGCCGCTGCCGACCGGCTCGGTGTACCTGGACAAGTTCCGCGTCTCGCTCCCGAGCGGCGTCATGGACTTCGACTTCGGGCGGGTCGAGTTCGAGCCCGGCAGTCCGTTCGACCCCGTGCTGGCACTGCGCGGCGAGTCCAAGTTCTACGGCTACGACGTGGCCATGACCGTGCAGGGGTCGCTGTCGTCTCCCGAGCTCGTGGTCTCCTCGTCCCCGAGCCTCGACAACGCCGCGCTGCTGCTGATGGTCCTGACCGGGCAGGCGCCCGGCGGTGCGACGATGCAGGAGGCCGGGGCCAACCTCGCGCTGTACTTCGGGCGCAGCTTGCTCTCCGCCGGTGGAGCTCTCGACGACGGCGAGTCCGTCCTCAGTCGCCTCGAGGTGCGGTCCGGCCGCGAGGTGTCGCGCAGCGGAACGCCGACGACGGAGGCCTCCCTGCGCTTGCTCCGCGACGTCGCGGGTGACGAGTCGCAGCTCCTGCTGACGGGCGAGCAGGACGAGTACGAGAACATCAACATGGGCCTGCGGCTGCGCTTCGTCCTGCAATGAGGTGGGCGCCGCTCCTGGGCTTGCTCGCGCTCGCGAGCGGGTGCCGCTCCGCGGAGCCGAAGCCCGGCCCGGAGGCCGGTGCTTCCGCGCAGGCCGTCGCTCCGTACGAGCTGACGTTCGAGGGGAACAGCGCGTTCTCGGCCGGCAAGCTGCGCGATCAGATCGCGGCGAACCTCGCCGAGTTCGAGCGCTCGGGCCTCGAGCGCTCGTACATCGACGACGCGGCCTTCGACCTCGAGCTCTTCTATCTGGCTCGCGGATTTCCGGACGTGGTCACGCTCTACGAGGTCGTTCCGGCCGCGGACGGGAGGCCGGCGCTCGTGACGATCCACGTCGAGGAGGGTCCCCGCACCGTCGTGAAGTCCGTGAACTTCGTCGGCAACGAGGTCTACACCGAGGAGCAGCTGCTCGACTTCCTCGACGGCCGGCGCCAGGGCTTCCTCTCCAGCGGCGCGCTCTACTACGTGGCCTCCGCCGCCCGCGAGGCCCGCGAACAGATCTTCTCGGCCTACCAGGGCCTCGGCTACCGCAGCGTGAACGTCGAGCTGGGCAACCCGGTCTTCAGCTCCGACCGCACCGAGGTCACGCTGACGTACACGATCACGGAGGGGCCGAGGTATCGCCTCGGGACCGTGGACGTGACGGGCGACCCGCCGCTGGACGAGCAGGGCAACGAGCTCGTGCTGGAGGAGTGGAGGAAGCTCGTCGCGGAGCTGGAAGCGTCGGGTGACGTGCCCCTGGACCCGCGCGCACCGTTTCGCATGAAGAGCCGGATCATCGAGGTCCTGGGTGCCGCGGGCTACGCGGACGCGGAAGTGGACGTGCGGCGCACGCTCGCAGAGGACGGAGCGGCGCGCGTCGACGTCGAGCTGCACACGACCCTCGGGCCCCGCATCACGCTCTCGGGCGTGCGGTTCGAGGGCATCGACAAGGTCGACGAGAACCTCGTTCGGAAGCTCGTGAAGGTCGATCCCGGGGGTCCGGCCGACATGGTCGCGATCCGGCAGGGCGTCGCCGACCTGTACGCCACCGGCTTCTTCAAGCGCGTCGGCCAGGAGCTCGTGCCCACACCGGACCAGGGCGAGCACTCGCGCGAGCTCGTGGTCTCCGTCGAGGAGTACGTCCCTCTCGAGCTCTACGTCGAGCCGGGCTACGGCTCCTACGAAGGCCTGCGCCTGAGGGTCGGCTTTCGCGACCGCAACCTCTTCGGGCGCCGGCTGGACCTCTCCGGCGACGCCAAGGTCTCGGTCCGCGACGTGCGCGGGAACATCAAACTCACGAACCCGAACTTCCTCGACAAGGGGCTCGAGGCGGGAGTCACGCTGACGGCCGGCGAGCGCGAGGAGCCCACGTTCACGTCGCGCGAGATCGGCGCGGGCCTCTTCCTGACGCGCAGCTTCTCCGAGCGCGCTTCGCTGACGACGGGCTATCAGCTGCGTTCGACCGACGCCTCGGACGTGTCGTCGACGCAGGCGACGGCCAACGACATCGACATCTCGTCGGTCCGCCTCGACTACCGCTACGACTCGCGCCGCAGCATCCTGGGTACATCGAGCGGGTTCTACGGCACGACCGGTCTCGAGTACGGCGACGAGGCGATCCATTCGGACCTCGACTTCTGGAGGTTCCAGGCCCAGCTCGCGTGGTTCGCGCGCCTGACCGACACGACCTTCTTCGGCGTGCGCTTTCGCGGCGGCATCATCCAGCCGCGGGGCGGCGACCAGATCCCGGTCCAGGAGCAGTACTTCAACGGCGGGCAGAACTCCGTGCGCTCGTTCCGGCAGAGCGAGCTCGCGCGCGACCCCATGGGCATCGTGATCGGCGGCGAGGCGGCGAACACGATCAGCCTCGAGCTGCGTCAACGCCTGGTCGGCGACCTGGAGGGCGCCCTGTTCTACGATCGCGGCAACGTCTCCCTGCGGGCCGAGAGTCCGTTCGACAACGACTTCCTCGGAGAGGCCATCGGCGTCGGTCTGCGCTACCAGCTGCCGATCGGCGCGCTGCGCCTCGACGTGGGCTTCAACCCCGACCCCGGCCCCTTCGACGAGGACTTCGTGATCCACTTCGCCGTCGGCAACCCGTTCTGAGCCCCATGTTTCGCATCGGCTACAACACCAACGGTCTCGCGCACCACCGACCGCTCGACGCTCTGCGGCTCCTGGCCGGGCTGGGGTACGAGGGGGTGGCGCTGACGCCGGACGTCGGCCCGCTCGACCCGCTCGCGCCCGACCCGAGCCTGCTCGCGGACCTGCGCCACTGGGCGGACGAGCTGGGGCTCGACCTCGCGGTCGAGACGGGTGCGCGCTTCGTGCTCGACGCGGAGCGCAAGCACTGGCCCACGCTGCTCGAGGACGACGCGAACCAGCGCGCGCGTCGCGTGCGGTTCCTGAAGCAGAGCGTCGACCTCGCGGCCGCCGTCGGTGCCGGCGTCGTCTCCCTGTGGTCGGGACGCGCGGTCGACGAGGCCGTCGGAGACGCGCGCGCCGGCTCGGCGGCGGCCGCGGTGGGCCAGCCCGAGCGCTCCTGGGAGCGGCTCTGCGCCGGAGTGCGCGAGGTCCTGCACCACGGTCGCGAACAGGGCGTGCAGATCGCGTTCGAGCCCGAGCCGGGGATGTTCCTCGAGCGTCCGGCGGGCTACCTCGAGCTGCTCGAGCGGCTGGGCTCCGACGGCGACGAGCTCGGGCTCTGCCTGGACGTCGGTCACCTGCTCTGCACGGGAGACCTGCCCGTCGACGAGGTCGTGCGCGAGCTGGCGCCGCGCCTCGTCATGGTGCAGCTCGACGACGTCCGCGACGGCGTGCACGAGCACCGCATGTTCGGCGAAGGCGACCTGGACCTCGCCGCGACGCTGCGTGCGCTGATCGATGTCGGCTACGACGGGATGGCGGCCGTCGAACTCAGTCGCGACAGCCATCGCGGTCCCGCCGCGGCGCGCGAAGCATTCGCGCATGTCATGGCTGCGTTCACGAAGGCTGCGGAATAGGCCCAGAAGCGGGATCGAGAGCACTGCGCTTGCAGATTCCGAGGTTCGAAGGGCAGAATCGCGAGCCTCAGCCGAGGAACAACAGGGGACTTGCTCCCCGAGCCGATGGGAGGTGACCCATGTCCGGCGAACTCGAAGTCCACCAGTGCCCGACCCGCAAGGACGATCGTCCCGTCCTCCTGGCCCACCAGATCACGCCGTCGATGTGCCAGAAGCGCCAGCGCGAGCGCTACCACAAGTGCTACACGTGCAAGCACTACAACAACGCCGCGCCGACGAACCTCGTGAAGCTGCCCGGGCTGCAGCAGCCCAAACGCTCCGAGCTGATCGCCTCCTGACCCGCGCGCCGCGGCCGCCTTGGGAGGATCGACCGGCAAGAGGTGGTCGGGGCGGCTCCTGGGCCTGCTGCTGGGCGGGTTCCTCGCGCTGCTCGGCCTCGAGCTCTTCCTGCGGGTAGGCGCCGGGACGAACACGTTCTCCGTGTGGCAGCCGCGCATGGAGCGCGTCCTCGAGCCCGACCCCGAGCTGCTTCCGGGGGTCCGCGGGCCCACGCGGTTCCGGACGAACTCGCGCGGCCTGCGCGGCGACGAGCTCGGACCGGACCGGACGCCGCGCATCCTCGCCGTCGGCGGGAGCACGACGGAGTGCCTCTACCTCGATCAGGAGGAGGCCTGGCCGTTCCTGCTGCAGGCGCGCCTCGACGAGCTCGTCGAGGGCGGGCGCGCGTGGGTCGGCAACGCGGGCAAGAGCGGGAACAACTCGCGCCACCACGTCGTGCAGCTCACGCACCTGCTCCCGCGGCTGCCCGAGCTCGACGCCGTGCTGGTCCTGGTCGGCGTCAACGACCTGGCCATGCGCCTGGCCCGCGACGCGTCCTACCGTCCGAACTGGCGCGAGGACGCGCGGGAGCGTGCGCGGCTGACGCACGCCGCCTTCGCCGTCGTTCCGACAGGGCACCGCGTCGGAGCGCGGCTGCACGAACGGACCGCCCTCTGGAGCCTGGCGCGCACGCTGAAGCGGCGGTTCCTTCCGGGCGCGTCGTCCCAGGACCGCACGGGCGAGGTCTACGCGACGTGGCGTCGGCACCGACGCGAACACTCCGCCCTCGTGACGGACCTGCCCGACCTCTCGACCGCTCTCGCCGAGTACCGCGCCAACCTCGAGGAGATCGCCGACCTCTGCGCCGCGCACGACGTGCAGGTCGTCTTCGCCGCCCAGCCTTGCCTGTGGCGCCCCGACCTCCCCGACGCGGAGCGCGCGCTGCTCTGGTTCGGCGGCATCGGCGAGTTCCAGCGCCGGCCAGGCAGCCGCTACTACACCGTCACCGCCCTCGCGCACGGCATGCAGGCCTACAACGACACGCTGCGCAGCACCTGCGCCGCCCGCAACCTGCCCCTCGTCGACCTCGTCCCCGCGCTTCCGGCCGACACGACGACCTTCTACGACGACTGCCACTTCAACGAGAACGGCGCCGCCCGCGTCGCCGCGATCCTGGCGCCGTTCCTGGCCGACGAGCTTCGGCCGCGCTAGTTCGGGCCTAGTTCGAACCGGCCGCCGACAGGATCTCGTCCTCCGTCAGCAGGCGCGGGGTCTTCTTCGCGAGGTCGAGCACGCGCGCGATGGCCTCGTCGGTCGCCGTGCGGCCGTGTTTCTCGAGGTAGTAGATGACGTTGGACTTGCCGGACATCGGGCCGACGGTGATGACCTGTTCGAGGCCGACCATGTCGGCGGGGACGCCCGAGTAGACGCGGTTGGCGAGCCAGGCGTCGTCCTTCTTGAAGGCCTTGATGACGGCGGCGGCGTGGACGCCGGTGGCGGTCTCGAAGGCGTCCTTGCCGAAGACGGGGTAGTTGGCCGGCAGCGGGACGCCGATCGCCTCGGAGGCGAGCTGGCAGTACTCGGCCAGGACGGAGAGGTCGTTGTCGATCCAGCCGGCGAGACGCATGTTGACGAGCAGCAGGTCCATCTCGGTGTTGCCCGAGCGCTCGCCGACGCCCAGCGCCGTGCCGTGGATGCGCGTGGCGCCGGCCTGCACGGCGGCGATCGCGTTCACGAGGCCGAGGCCGCGGTCGCGGTGGCCGTGCCAGTCGACGCCGACGTCGGTGCCGTGCTCGTTCACGAGCTCGCGCACGAAGCGGACGAGGCGGATGACGCCCTCGGGAATCGAGTGGCCGACGGTGTCGCACACGCAGATGCGCGTGGCGCCGGCCTCGATCGCCGTGGTGTACAGCGCGCGCACGTCGTCGGGATGCGCGCGCGAGGTGTCCTCCGTCACGAACATGCACGGCAGGTCGTTGTCGCGACAGAACTCGACGGCCTCGCGCGTGAGCTTCACCATCTTCTCCATGGTCCAGCCCTCCGCGTACTGACGGATCGGGCTCGAGCCGATGAAGGCGCAGACCTCGACCGGCACGCCGGTCTCCTGCACGACGTCGACCACCGGAGCGATGTCGGTGATCAGCGTGCGGCACGCGACGTTCGGCGTGATCCGCAGGTGCTTCATCTCCTTGACGAGCGTCGTGATGTGCTCGCGCGCGCGCGCGCCGGCTCCGGGCAGCCCGATGTCGGCGGTGTCGATCCCGAGCTGGTCCATCAGGTGGACGAGGCGGACCTTGACGTCGAGGTCGGGGTCGCGCGCGGAGGGGCTTTGCAGCCCGTCGCGCAGCGTCTCGTCGTCGAACTGGACGGTTTGCGGCCGCCAGCCGTCGGACGTGTCGACGTTCCAGTCGTGGATGAGCTCTTCGTGCGCCTTGTCTGCCTGCTGTCGTTCGATCATGGGGCTCGCCTCGGAAGTCGGGTCCCCGGAAGCGAAACGCCGGGGACCAACCGCGTACTATAGAACACCTGCCCCCCGGCTCCGACGACGACGTGCGAACCGCATGCCTCGCGCTGCGTTGACGCCCCCCCGAGCCCGCATTCGTGCCTTCCAACACCCCCGCAGCCTCGACGGACCGGCCGGTCCTGAAGTTCGGCGGGGCCGCCCTCGTCGACGGCCCCGGGTTCCGGCGCGCCGTCGAGATCCTCGCCCGCACCTCGGGCTCGCGGCCCATCGTGGTCGTCAGCGCGCCCGGCGGCGTGACCTCGCTGCTCGAGGAGGTGGCGCTGGCCGCCGCCGCGGGCCGCCGCGAGGGCGAGCGCGTCCGCATCCGGCTGCGCACGCTGCTGCGGCAGCTCGGCATCGAGAGCGAGCTGCTCGACCGCCAGCTCGGACAGCTGTTCCGCGTGCTCGACGCGGTCGCCGCGCGCGGCGAGCTCGATCCGGCCTCGCGCGACTTCGTGCTGTCGATCGGCGAGCGCGCGGCGGCGCGCGTCTTCGCGCGCGTGCTGCGCGACGCGGGGACCGACGCGGCGCCGATCGACTCCTACGACCTCGGTCTGCTCAGCGACTCGAACCACGGCTTCGCGCGCCCGGTTCCGGGGGCGGGGCCGAGGCTGCGCGCGGCGCTCGAGGGCGTGCCCGGGATCCCCGTGGTGACGGGCTTCGTCGCGGCGGACCGGCGCGGCAACCTCACGACGCTCGGACCCAACGGTTCGGACTGGACGGCCGCGCTGATCGCCGAGGCCGTGGGCGCCGCGCGCGTCGAGTTCTGGAAACCCGTGAACGGCGTCTACACCGCGGACCCCGCCGTGATCCCCGAGGCGCGGCGCATCCCGCGGCTCGGGTACGCGCAGGCGGCGGCTCTGTCGCGCGCGGGCGCCGGCGTGCTGCACCCCGACGCGCTGTTGCCACTGCGCCGCGCGCACATCCCCGCGGTGCTGCGCAGCTTCGAGTGCCCGGAAGCCGAGGGAACGACGATCGGCCGCTGGGATCACCCCGGCCCGGTCGGTGTCGCCATGCGGCTCGGCCTGTATCACTGGACGCTCACCGGCGCGCGCGCGGCGACCTGGGCCGAACTCCTGCGCAGGCGGCGGGTCGAGTCCTGGGCGGTCGAGGTCCGGCCCGACGGCACGCACGTCCGGGCCGCGGCGCCCGCGGCAGTTCCCGACGAGGTCGACGCCTGCAGCGGGCCGTTCGCGCTGGTCGCGCTGGTCGGCGCCGACGCGACGCTGGCGCGCCGCGCGCTCGAGGTCCTCACGGGGCAGGGCGCCGTCCGCGGCGCATGGATCGGATCGGACCGCGAGAGCCAGGAGTTCGCCGTGGACGAGTCCGACGGGGCGCGGCTCCTGCGCGAGCTGCACGCGCTGCTCGAGCCCGGTCTCCAGCTCGAGCCGGACTCCGAGCCGGACTCCCGAAGCGCGGAAGTGCCGCCGCGCGCATTCGACGAATGCGCGCCTCCGCACTCGTCCGTGGGACCCCGCGGCGCAGCGTCCTGATCGGCCCGACGGCGATCCGGAGACGGCCGGCGAAACGACCCGGGTCACGAGGATTTGTCGCGGGCCTCGTGCGAACCACGGAGTACGCTCCTGATCCATGACCGCGCCGGACCCCGAAACGCGCCCGAACGAGCGCGCCCTGCGTCAGGCCGTCGACGAGGAGGCGCCCGATCTCGTCCAGCGCATGCGGGCCGCGCACCCCGCCGACGTCGCGGAGCTGCTCGAGGACGAGGAAGAAGACCTGGCCTGGGTGCTCTTCTCCCAGCTCCCGGAGGAGTTTCGCCACGAAGTCCTGCAGTACGCCGACGACTGGCTGAAGAACCACCTCGTCAAGCGCATGTCTCCCGAGGAGATCCTGCGCTCCGCCGAGAACCTGCCCGACGACGAGCTGGTCGACCTGCTCGAGCACGCCGACGAAGGCGTCGCGGAGCAGGTGCTGCGGAACCTCGACGTCGAGACCGCCGAGGAGCTGCGCGAGCTCTCCTCCTACGATCCCGAGACCGCCGGCGGGCTGATGACGACCGAGTTCGTCACCGTCACGAGGAGCGCGCGCGTCGGTGACGCGATCAAGCTCGTCAAGGCGGAGGCCGAGGAGGTCGAGGACGGCCTCGGGGTCTTCGTCGTCGACGACGCCGGTCGGCCGGTCGGCTACCTCTCCGATCGCCACCTGCTGACGAAGGGGATCCACAGCCCCGTCGACGAGGCGATGACGACCGACACGTTCACCGTCGGCGTCGACACCGATCAAGAGGAGGCGGCCAACACCATCCAGAGGTACGGCCTCCAGGCCCTGGCCGTCGTCGACCGCACCGGCGCGCTGGTCGGCGTCATCGACGCGCGCGACGCGCAGTGGGTGCTCGAAGAAGAGGCCACCGAGGACATGCACCTCCTGGCCGGCACGCCGTCGATGTTTCCGACGCGCATGCCCGTGCTCCAGCGCGTCCAGCGGCGCATGCCGCTGATGCTCGTGACCGTGCTGGGCGGGCTGGCCACCGCGCGCATCCTCGAGTGGGCCATGCAGCGCGCCTCCGAGGAGGCCTCCACCGGGCTCGGCGTGTCCGACATCCTGCGCTACGTGCCGATCGTCGTGGGTCTCGCCGGCAACGTCGGGATCCAGTCGTCGACGATTCTCGTGCGCGCCTTCGCGACGGGCGAGGTCGAGACCGACCAGGAGGCGTCGGTACTGGGTTCGGAGGTGCTCGCGGGGTCGCTCATCGGTCTGCTGTGCGGCCTGGCGACGTGCGTCATCGCGAGCTTCCTCGAGGGTGGAGACTCCCCCAACCTCGTCTTCGGAGCCGCGCTGGGCGTCGCGATCCTGATCGCGGTCTCGTGGGCGGGCTTCCTCGGCTGCATCATCCCGATGGGCTGCAAGCGCATGGGCATCGACCCGGCCATCGTCGCCGGCCCGTTCCTGATCACGCTCAGCGACGTGTCCGGCAGCGTGATCTTCGTGGGAATCGCCGGGGCCGTGCTGAAGCTCGGTACGTCGGGGTGACGCCGGGGTGAAGACAAGCTCGGGAAGCAGCTCGCGATGAAGCGTCGGCTCGGTTGCCTGGCCTGGTGCACCGCGGGCCTCCTGCTCGCGGCCTTCGCCTTCCACACGTTCGTCGGCAGCGTGTACCGCATCGAGTCGGGTTCCATGGAGCCGACCCTGCACGCCGGCGACTACGTCTTCGTGAAGCACGGGCTGCCCGCGTCGCTGCAGCGCTACGACGTGCTCGCGCTGCGCAGCCCCGAGGACGGCCGCCAGGTCGTCAAGCGCCTCGCGGGGCTGCCCCGCGAGTCCATCGGGCTGCGGGGCGGGGACCTGATCGTCGACGGAAGCGTGCTGGCGGTCGAGGGTCCGCGACCCGCCCCGGTGCTGCTGTTCGACTCGGACCGCCACGAGCTCGACGCCTTCTTCCTGCACGGCACGACCCGGCTCGACCCGTGGAGCGCGGCCCCCGAGGGAACGTGGCGACTCGACGCGCAGGACGTCGGTCCCGAGAGCGACACCGGGCTGATGTGCACCCGCGAGCCGATGCGCGACGACTATCTCGACGCCGCGGGCGTGCGCGTTCCCGGCGCGACGCCGGTCGAGGACGTGGGCTTCGAAGGAGAAGTGCGCTGGCTCTTGGGCGCCGGCCGGCTGCGCGTGCGGCTCGGCGCGTCGTGGGACACCTACCAGCTCGCGCTCGACGTCCTGCCCGCGGGCGGATTCGACGCGCGGCTCACCGCGCGCGCGGAGCGCGACGAGGTCGTGCTGGGGAGTGCGACGCTCGACGTCGCCGCGGACGACTGGCACCGCGTCGAGTTCCGCCTGCTCGACGGCCACGCGCGGGTGGCGTTCGACGGCGCGCCGCTCTTCTCCGAGCCGCTGCCGCCGCGGCGCGAGCTCGATGCGTCCGCCACGGGCACGCCGCTGGGCGGACGCTGCTGCTTCGGCGGGGAAGGGGTGTCCGCGGAATGGCGCGCGCTGCGCGTCTACCGGGACCTCCACTGGCCGCGCGGAAGCGCGCTGGGGCCCGGCGTCGTCTGCGATCTGGGACCCGACGAGCTCTTCGTCCTCGGCGACAACGCGGCGGACAGCCGCGACAGCCGCGCCTGGGGGCCGGTCGCGGAGGACCGGGTCCTGGGCCGCGCGGAGCTCGTCGTCTGGCCGCCGAGCCGCATGGGCCGGCTGCCCGGGGCCGTCGCGCCGCCCGGGGCGGCCGCTGCGACCGCCGCGGAGTAGGCCGAACTAGACTGGACGCCTCCCGCGCCCCCCCCCGCCCCCGGGGTTCCGGGGATCTTCGGAACCTCACGACCCCGGCCAGGTTCCACACCCCGAGACATGGCCTCCCCGCACGCACAGGACGAGACGCCCGACGCCGGCGCGCAGCTCATGCTGGCGTACCAGCAGGGCTCGGAGGAGGCCTTCGACGAGCTCGTGCGGCGCTTCTCCGGCCAGGTCTACGCGCTGCTGACGCGCTTCGTCGGCCCGACCTCCGAGCGCGAGGACCTGACCCAGGAGGTCTTCCTGCGCGTCGTGCGCGCGCGCGACCGCTACGTCGCGACGGCGCGCTTCTCGACGTGGCTGTACCGCATCGTCTTCAACCTCTGCGTCAGCCAGACCGAACGGCGCGCCAACCGCGCGCGGACGACCGACGAGCCGGACCAGGGCCAGGCGGTCACGTCCGTTCGCGAGCCCGCCGAGCAGGAGGCGCTCGACCCCTCGCTGCGCCTCGAGCGAGTCGACGTCGTCCACGCCGTGCGCGCCGCCGTCGCCGAGCTGCCGGAAGCGCAGCGCATGGCCTTGATCCTCGCGAAGTACCACGAGCTGCCGTACGCCGAGATCGCGCAGGTGCTCGACTCCAGCGAGAAGGCCATCAAGTCCCTGATCCACCGCGCGCGCGAGAACCTGCGCGAGCGCCTGGAGCCCTTTCTTCAGAAGGAGCTGTCGTGAGTAGCGCGTGCCGCGAATTCCGGCGCCGCCTCGAGCGCGCGCTCCTCGGTCGTCCGGACCGCGACGAGCTCGAGGCTCTCGGCTGGCAGGAGCACCTGCTCGCGTGCGGCGACTGCCGCGGCCTGCTCGAGGCGGAGCAAGTGCTCGAGGAGCTGCTCGCCAGCCTGCCGAATCCGCGCCTGTCGCCGGACTCGATGCAGCGGCTCGTGGAGCGCCTCCGCGCGCTGCGAGCGGACGACGCGGCTCTGGACAACCTGCTCGACCTCGACCGCGCGGAGCCGCCGCCCGACCTGGCCGACCGGGTCCTGGCCTCGATGAGCGAGCGCGCGCGCGCGCCCGCGGCCCGACCGCTGGACGAGGTCCTGGACGCCTGGCGCGTCGACGCGCCCGCGGGACTCGCCGAGCGCGTCCTCGCCGACCTCGAGCCGGCGCGCGGCCGCGTGCGGAGCGGAGCGGTCCTGCCCTGGCGCCGCTACGCCGCGGCGGCGGCGATCCTGGTCGCGGCCGCGCTCGCGTGGCGCGCGTTCGAGGCCCCGATCACCGAGGGGCCGGGCGGGGACGGGACCGTCGCGCAGAACTCCGGCGATCCGCGTACGGGCGATCCGGGTGACGATCTGTCGGCCGACGAGGAGCTCCTCGCGAACCTCGACGTGCTGGAGGCCTGGGACGTCCTGCTGCGGGAGGACGTCGACCTGCTGCTCGCGTCCTACGACCCCGTCGACGAGGTCCTGCTCGACTGGGAGGCCGACTCCGCCGAGCCGACCGCGCCGGCCGCGACCCCCGAAGAGCCGGAGGAGGGCTGACCGCCGCCATGCGCGTCCTCGCTGCGTTCCTCGCCCTGTGCACGCTCGCAGGAGCGTCGTCGGCCGCGTCGACGCCGAACCGCTCTCAGGAGCGGGTCGAGCGGACCGAGGCCGAGCTGCGCGACGCGCGCGCGCGCTGGGAGGCGCTGACCGACGAAGAGCGCGACGAGCTGCGCGCGCGCTTCGACAAGTTCCGCCAGTTCGACCCGGCGCGCCGCGACGAGCTGCGCGAGCGGGCGCACCGCTTCAAGGAGATCGGGCGTCAACTGCGCAAGCACGGCCTGCCGCCGGAGCTCGAGCGCGAGCTGGACGGCCTCCCGCCCGACGAGCGGCGCCGGCGCATGGGCGACTGGCTGCACGAGCGCTTCGAGGAGCGCGGTCGCCGCATCCGCGAGAAGATGCCGGAGGACCTGGTGCAGCGGCTCGAGCGCGCGCCCCCCGGCCGGCGCGGCGCGATGGCCGAGGGCTTCCGCCGCGATCGGCGCGGGGAGCACAGCGAGGAGCTGATCGACAAGCTCGCGCGCAGCGGGCACCTGCCCCGCGAACGGGTCGACGCGCTGCGCGCGCTGCCCGTCGAGGAGCGCGTCGATATCCTCATGGACCTGCGCCGCGAGAAGATCACGGCCGACATCGTGCGCCGCGGCCTGCCCCCCGGCATCACGGCCGAGCAGTGGGGACAGTGGCAGCGCCTGCCGACGCGCGAGTTCTTCGAGCACTTCCACCGCGCCGTGGGACCCCCGCCCGGCCCGCGCGGAGCCGACTCCGAGCGAGCGCGGGCGTGGTTCGAGATCCGCCGCCTGATGAACCCGCAGAACGGGGCCGAGCTCGAGGAGCGCGACCGCCTGCGCGTCCTCGAGCTGCTGACCGGCATGGAGGGCGTGGCGCCCGAGCAGCTCCAGGAGCTGCGCGCCCTGCAGGCCGCCGAGTTCCGCCGCGCGGTCCGCGACCTCGGCCGCGCGCTGCTCGAACGCGAAGCGCGCCGCCCGCCGCCGCCGCGCCCGCCCGGCGAGCTCGATCGACCCGGCCGTCGCGACGGCCCCCCGCCGCGGGGCGCCCCGCGAGATCGCAAACCGCCAAAGCAGCGCCGCGACTTGCGTCAGGCGCGCGCGGATCTCGGTCGAAGCGGCTGAACGGGTGAAGTCGGCCGAGCCGGCCCAACCAAACGACCCGGTCGACCCCGCCGGACCGGGCGACTCCGCCGAGCCGGGCGACCGGGCCGAACGGGTCGGGCGGGCTGAGGCGGCCATCCCGGCCGAAGCCGGCGTCCACGGGTTGGCGCGAGCCCGTACACTCGCCGGACATGGCTTCCGCCGCCACGGACCTGCGCATCCCCGTCGTGCATCCCGCCGAGGCCCTCGACCTCGAGGGTGCGGTGTTCGTCGACCTGCGCACGCCGACGGAGTTCGCCGACGACCATCTGCCCGGCGCCGTCAACCTGCCGCTCTTCGACGACGTCGAGCGCGCGCTCGTCGGGACGCTCTACAAGCAGGTGTCGCGGGACGAGGCCTTCGCCGCCGGGCGGCGCGCGGCGGTCGAGCGCATCGAGGCGCTCGTGGCCGAGATCGGCGAGGTCGCGGGGTGGCGCGTGCCTCCGGCGGACCTGCGCGAGCGCCTCCTCGCCGTGACCGAGGGCGGGATCGAGGAGCTCGAGAGCCGCCTCGTCGCGACGCCGGGCGCGCCGCCCGAACGGGGTGCCGTCGTCCTCTACTGCTGGCGCGGCGGGCTGCGCTCGCGCAGCGTCGCGAGCTTCGTGCGCGCGCTGGGCCTGGACCGCGCGGTCGCCGTCGAGGGCGGCTACAAGGCGTACCGCGCGCACGTGATGCGCGCGCTCGAGGAATGGCAGGCGCCGCCGACGTGGGTGCTGCGCGGCTTGACGGGGGTGGGCAAGACGCTCGTGCTGCGCGAGCTGGAGCGCCAGCGCCCCGGCTGGACCCTGGACCTCGAGGGCCTCGCCGGGCACCGTAGCTCGATCCTCGGCATGGTCGGCCTCGAGCCCTGCTCGCAGCGCACGTTCGAATCGCGCCTGCTCGCGCGCCTGCGCACGGGGTTCCCCGGACCGTGCGTCGTCGAGGGCGAGAGCCGCAAGGTCGGCAACGTCATCCAGCCCAGGCGCGTGTGGGAGGCCCTCGACGCGGGCACCAACCTGCGCCTCGTCGCGCCGCTCGAGCACCGCGTCCAGGTGCTGATCGACGACTACCTCGCCCGCGACGAGAACCGCGGCGCGCTGCGCGCGCAGCTGCCGTTCATCGAGCAGCGCATCGGCTCGCGTAAGTGGGCGGGCGAGCTCGTGCGCCTGCTCGACGAGCACCGCGAGGCCGAGCTGGTCGAGGTCTTGCTCGAGAAGTACTACGACCCGCTGTACTCCCACTCCGAGAAGGGGCGCGAGTACGCCGCGACGATCGACACGACGGATGCAGCCTCGGCCGCGCGGGAGATCGCTCAGCGGATCGGCGAGTCGCCTTTCGCGCCGCCCGCGGATTGAGCCGCGAGGCTCGTCGCAAGCAGCGCGCGCGCCTCGGCGTCGTCCGGCGACAAGGCCAGGGCATTGCGCAGGTAGTACTCCGCCGCGACCGGATGGGAGGTGTCGAGCAAGCCGCGCGCCGTCCGCTTCTGGGTCTCGACGTAGCTGGAGTCGACCCTCCCCGCGCGCAGGGAGTCCCGTCGCTCACCCGCGGCCTGGAAGGTCGGGTCGGCCGCCAGTGCGCGGTCGTAGAGCTCCGTGGCCGCGTCCCGTCGGCCGGACCGCAGCAGCAGCGCTTCCTGCAGTAGAAGCGCGCCGGGATGCGTCGGGCTCTCCGCGAGGAGCTCCGCCAGGGCGGAGACCGCGCGCGTCTCGTCGCCGGCCGCCAGCAGCGCGCGGGCCAGGTCGTAGCGCGGGTCGAGCTCGCGAGCGCTGCGGTGCGCATCCGCGGCGCGCTCCAGCGCTTCGACGGCTGCCGCGGAATCGCCCGCGCGCAGCCGTGCGACCCCCAGGCGGTGATGGCCGACGGAGCGCTCGGGGCGGGTCCGAGCCACGCGGGTCCACAGGGTCTCGGAGTCCTTCCAGTATCCGGTCTGCCGCACGCTGAGCGCGGCGCAGCCGACCAGCGCGATCAGCGCTCCCGTCGCGGCGATCCGGGCGCGTCCTCGAAGGCTGAGCCAGGCGTAGCCGCCGGCGACGAGGGCACCGAAGGCCACTCCGGGCAGGTACGCGTAGCGGTCCGCGACCTGGTGCCAGCCGGCGTGCGAGAAGCCGAGAACCGGTGCGACGAGCACCGTGTACGCAACCCACGTCGCCAGCGCGGCGGGCGCGCGTCGGCGCAACAGGACGAGCGCCGCCGTGACCGCGAGCGCGCAGGCCCAGGCGATCGAATAGGGCGCGGCGAGGGGGGCGAGCTCCGTGTCGAGGGGCACGAGCGGCGACAACCCGTGCGGCACGAACGTCTTCCACGCGTAGAAGATCCACGCGTACCCGGCGAGCGCCACGCGCTGCGTCAGGTCGAGGACGTCCCAGCTCGTCAGCGCCTCGGGCGTGCGCGCCTGTCCGAGCCAGGCGACGAAGGCTCCCAGCCCCGCCAGCACGAAGAGGTCGCGCTTCTCGCCCAGGAGCTGCCGCCAGCCGAGGTCGACGCGCCTCAGGGGATAGCCGTCCAGCACGAGCAGAGCGGCGGGCAGCATCATCGCGCTCGTCTTCGAGAGCAGCGCGAGCGCGAACAGGATCGAGCACGTGGTCTTGCTGCGGGCCGAACTCCGCCCCGCGTCGAGCGAGCGGAGCCAGAAGAGCACGACGGAGGCCGCGAACAGGCCGGACACGACGTCGCGGCGCTCGGTGATCCAGGCGACCGATTCGACGCGCAACGGGCCGAGCGACCAGAACAGGGCTCCGACGGCCGCCGCGAGCGATGCGACACGCGGCTCGACCCGCGGCGCGGCAGCGAGCACCAGCCGGCGGAAGACCGCCCACCAGACCGCGGCGGCGCCCGCGTGGAACAGCACGGAGGTGAGGTGATAGCCGCGCGGGTCGAGGCCCCAGAGCACCCAGTCGAGACCACACGTCAGCCACGTCACCGGCATGTAGTGCGCCATGTGGATCGTCGAGAACATCCACGCGAGGTTGGAGGGCGCCAGGCCGCGCCACCCGGCGTGGTCCACGAACATCGCCTCGTCGTCCCAGTCGAGGAACGCGCCGCCCAGCGACGGCGCGTGCACGGCGATCGACAGCAGTGCGACCACCCAGAGCCACGACCCCCCGGGATGTCGTCGGCTCTTGCGCGGCCGCGCGGGGTTCATCGTGGGAGCGCGACCTCGTCCAGGAAGCGCTCGATGGCCGCGTTCAGCTCCGCGGAAGCCTCGATCCACGGCATGCGGCCCATGTCCTCGATCACCTCGAGGCGCGCGCGCGGCAGGGTGTCGACCCAGTCCTCGGCGCTCGCGAGCGGAGTGGGGTCCGAGGCGCCGTGGACGACGAGGACCGGCACGGGAACGTCCTTCAGCCGCGAGCGCCAGTCCCAGTCGCCGAGGCGCTCGAACACGTCCTGATGGAGGCCGATGATGCGCGAGGCGCGTTCGTTCTCCCATTCGCAGTGGGAAGCGTCGGCAGCGGCGGCGAGTGCGGGGTCGTGCAGCAGCACGCGCAGCGTCGCCGCGTGCAGCTCGCGGCAGAACTCCGCCGTCTCGCCCTCCGCGCCGAGGGCGCGCTGCTCGAGCGCCGCGAGCTCGGCCGCGCCGGCGCGCGCCTGGATCGCGAGGTCCGTGTCGCGCACGTGGGGCCAGCGCCGGATGGGCAGCGGCGCGAGCAGGATCAGGGCCTCCACGCGCTCGGGGTGCTGCAACGCGTAGTGCGCGGCGACGGCGGCGGTGTACCACCAGCCGACGATCACGACGCGATCGAGTTCCTTGGTACGCATCAAGACCTGCATGTCCTGGACGTCCTTGCGCAGCCCCACGTGGTGGAAGCGCGGGAAGTCCGAGGCGCCTCGTGCGCGAGGATCGTAGAGCACGAGGCGCACGTCCTCGGCGGGCGGGGTCTCGAGGTACGGCCCGAAGCGCGAGGCCAGCGGCACCACCAGCGTGCGCGCGCCCTCCCCGCGCATCTCGACGAAGAGCCCGGTCGCGTCGGGGGTGACGACCGAGTGCCGCGAGTAGATGCAGCCGAGCGTCAGCGCGCCGAGGGCGGCCGCGAGCCAGACCCGGCGGCGCGACCGCGTTCCGGGCACGTCCGCCGCGGCGCCGCGGGGTCGATAACCACGACTTATCGACATTGCGTTCGGAGGTTGTTTCAGCGAAGCCATGGGATGTGGTCGATTGAAGCGGTCCGGGGCCGGCTCTCCAAACGGAAAGCGCACCCCGCCCGGAGGTCCGCATGGAATCGCTGCTTCAGACCATGGTCCTGGCCGGCCTGGTCCTGTTCGCCCTGGCGGGCACGCCGCTGGCGCTGTTCGCGCTGTGGCGGACGCGCGAACTCGGCGCGCTGCGCCGGCGGCTCGCGATCCTGGAGCAGCGCTCGGACGCGGCGCGTGCCGCGCCTCCGGGCCGGACGACCCCGGCTCCCGCGACCTCGCCGGCCGCGAGGCGCGAGCCGTCGACGCCGGACTCGATTCCGGCGGAGATGCGCCGGGCGACCCCGCCCGCGACTCCGGGCGCGCCGGCACCCGCTTCGGAGCGTCCGGGCGAGGCAGCGGGCGACTCGATTCCGGCGGAGATGCGGCGGGAGGCCCCGCTCGCGACTCCGGGCGCGCCTGCAACTGCGACGGAGCGTCCGGGCGAGGCTGTGGGCGACTCGATTCGGGCAGAGATTCGTGGGGAGACGCCTGCGGCGTCGAAGTGGGACGCGGAGGTCGAGGCGACGCCTCCCGCGGGTGGGCCGACGTCGTCCGAGGGTCGGGGTCCCGGGCGCGGCGGTGGGGTTACCGCGGGTTCGGCCGGCGTCGAGTCCGAGCGGGCGCAGGCGCCTGCGGCGCCTGCGATCGAGTGGGAGCGCTGGGTCGGCGTGCGGGGCGCGGCGGTGCTCGGGGGGCTCGCGGCGGCGCTGGCGGTGATCTTCTTCTTCCAGCACGCGGTGGCCGAGGGCTGGATCCGGTTCACGCCGACGCTGCGCGTGCTGACGGGGTTCGCGTTCGGCGGCGGCCTGCTCGTGGGCGGCGAGCTGCTGCGGCGGCGCGACGTGCGCATGGTGCCCGAGGCGCTCTCCGGCGCGGGCATCGTCGCGTTCTACGCGTCGCTGTGGGCGGCGCAGCAGATGTACGGGCTGATCTCGCCGCTCGTCGGCTTCGCCGGCATGGCGGGCGTGACGGTGCTGTGCGGGATTCTCTCCGTGCGCCGCTCGTCGATGTTGATCGCGACGCTGGGGCTGCTCGGCGGGTTCGCGACGCCGCTCTTGATCGACACGGACCTCGCCGACCCCAAGCGGCTCTTCCTCTATCTCTTCCTGCTGAACCTCGGCCTGCTGGCGGTCGCGCGCAACCGGCGCTGGGCGGGCATCGCGGCGCTGGGCTTCCTCGGGAGCTTCGCCTACCAGCTCCTGTGGCTGCTCGCCTCCGAGCTCCATCCGGCTCCCGGCCTCGCCGTCGTGGTCTTCGGTGCCTTCGGGGTGCTCTTCGTCCTCGCTCCGGTGGGCTCGGCGTTCGAGCGCAGCCTGCTCGGCCGAGGCATCACGACTGCGGGCCTGATCTTCCCGCTCGTCTCCTCCGGGCTCCTCCAGGCGAGCTTCGGCGACCACTTCCTGCCGGTGGCGGGCCTCCTCGTCTCGATCTCTGCCGCGGCGGCGTGGGTCGGCGCGCGGCAGGGTCGAGAAACTCTGCCCCTGGCCGCCGCGCTGGGCTCCGCGGCCGTGCTCGCGGCCTGGGCTGCCTCGGCGAGTCGCGGCGAGCTCGGCGCGTGGGAGGTCGTCGGATCCGGCGTCGCGCTCGCGATCCCGGGGGCGATCCTGATGGAGCTCGAGCGCCGCCGCGGCACGCTCGGGCTCGACGTGGCGAGCCTCGCCGCGCGCGCGGCCGGTCCGGCGCTGCTCGCGGCCCTGGTCGTCGGCCTGACGCGCGACCAGGACTCGACGTTCTGGCCGTGGGCCACGGGCTTCGCGCTGCTCTCCGCGCTGACCTACCGCGCGTGGGGCGCGGCCGGCCGCGGGTTCGGGCCCGTTCTCGCCGCGGTGCTCGCCGGGATCGGCTGGCGGCTCTTCGCCGTGCACACGCTCGTCGCGGCCGAGTTCGGACCGCGCGACGCGGGCCTGCACGCGGGCTGGATCCTGTCGGCGGTCGCGGCCCTGGCGGCGGTCGCGTGGCGCTGGAAGCCGGGAGAGGGAGCCCGGGCCGCCTGGGTCGCGGTCGCGGCGTTCTGCATCGTCCAGCTCGGGATGGCGTTGTCGCCGCGGAGGCTGTGGGTCGACGCGTGGGAGCTGCGCGGGGTTCTCGGGTTCGTGCTGGCGCTTCCGATCGCGTGGATCGCGCGGCGGCAGAGTTCCGCGGTGCTGGTCGGCCTCGGCGCGCTGGCGGCCACGTGGGCCCTCGGTCGCATGCCGGTCCGCGTCGCGGGCGACGGTCTGCATCCCGCGGCGCTGTGCGCCGCCTTCAGCGCCCTGTCGGTCGGCGTCTTCCTCGTGCTGCCCCTCGCCCCCGCGCGGCGCGCGCCCGGCTGGCTCCCGGCGTGGGTCGCGGCGGCCACGCCGCTGCTCTGGACCTGGGACCTCGAGCGCATGGTCACGGCCGCCTTCGGGCAAGGCTGGCTCGGCACGCCGCGCCTCGCCGCGGCGGCCTGCGCGGCGCTCCTCGCGTGGCGCGCGGCCGGCGCCGGCG
Organism: uncultured Planctomycetaceae bacterium; assembly: GCA_964351535.1. Taxonomy (GTDB): domain Bacteria; phylum Planctomycetota; class UBA1135; order UBA1135; genus JAUIDW01. The sequence goes on along the minus strand of CAYGPA010000024.1, from coordinate 1,494 downwards.
CGGACTGGCGCCACGTACGGCGCGCCGCGTCCACCGCGGCGGTCGTCTTCGGGGCCTTCGGCGCGGCCTTCGCGATCGGCCACGCGCCGCTGCTCGTCGCCGTCGCGCTGGTCGGCGTCGGCCTGGCGGCCCTGTGGCGCCACGAGGCGCTGTTCGGCTGGAAGCTCGGCGCCTGCGCGGCCCTCGCCCTCGCCGCGCTCGGCACCGTCGTGCCGCTGGTCGTTCCGGGGTGGGTCGAGCACCAGCCGCGGGCCGTCTTCAACGCGCTGGGCTACGCGCACGGCGTCGTGCTGGCGGCGCTCGGGGTGTCGGCCTGGCTGTTCGCGGCCGTCGAGGAAGATCGGCGCCTCGAGCTGGAACAGCGCCTCCCGCTGCGGCGTCCGGCCTTCGCGCTGACCGCGGCGGCCGCCATCGCGGCGGGGTTCGCCTCCCTGAACGTCTTGATCCTCGACGCCTTCGCCACGACCCGCGAGATCGGCTACGCGAGCCCGCACGCCGAGGGGCGCGACCTGGCCCTGTCGATCGGCTGGGCGGTGTACGCGCTCGTGCTGCTGGGCCTGGGCATGGCGCGCAGCGCCGCGGCGCCGCGCTGGGCCAGCCTGGCGCTGATGGTCGCCACGCTCGGGAAGGTGTTCCTGGTCGATCTGGGCGAGCTGGAGGGCCTGCACCGCGTCGGCTCGCTGCTGGGGCTCGCGGCGGCGCTGCTGGTGGTCTCGCTGCTCTACCAGCGCTTCGTCTTCCGCCGCCCCGCGGGGGTGCGGGAGAGCGGGGAGGCCGGCGCGCGGACCGCGGCCCCGGGCTCCGCGGACGCGGGGCAGAAATCCACGGGGGCTCACGAGGAGAACGCGTGACGCCGTCGGGCTAGGATACCCGCCCGGGTTGCGGGCTTCGCGGTACTCGCGAGCCGCCCGGGTTCTCCCACGCGCTCCGGCGCGTCTTCGAGACAAGCGCCATGTGCGGATTCATCGGCATCATCGGTCCGGAAGGGTCGGACGTCGCCCTCGAGATCTACGAAGGGCTCCTCGCCGTGCAGCACCGCGGCCAGGACGCCGCGGGGATCACGACGTTCACGGACACGATCCACGTCAAGAAGGGGCTCGGCCTCGTTCGCGACGTCTTCAACGAGCGCAACATGGCGCGCCTGCGCGGCAACCTGGGCGTGGGGCACGTGCGCTATCCAACGGTGGGTTCGGGCACCGACGACGACGTGCAGCCGTTCGCACTGACGTTCCCGACCGGGATCGCGATGGCGCACAACGGCAACGTGACCAACTTCCTCGAGCTGCGCGACGAGTTCCGCGCGGCGGGGATGCGCGTCAGTTCGAGCTGCGACCTCGAGGTGATCCTGTTCGTGTTCGCGCAGGCGCTGAACGAGCGCATTCCGCCGAACGGGCGCATCTCGGTCGAGATCGTCGTCGAGGCCGTCGGCGAGGTCTTCAAGCGCGTCAAGGGCGCGTACTCGGTCGTCGCCACGCTGCCGGACATCGGGCTCGT
>CAYGPA010000023.1:4945-23221 GCA_964351535.1 uncultured Planctomycetaceae bacterium | reverse complement strand
GCGCGGTACCCTCTCGATAGCATGCTCGGCTGGCTGCTGGAACGCACGATCAAGGAGCCGATCCCGCTGGTGCTCTACACCCGCGCGGGATGCGGCCTCTGTGACGAGATGAAGGCGGAGATCCGCCGCGCCCGGACGCGCGAGCCCTTCTCGCTGACCGAGGTGGACGTCGACCGCGACCCCGAGCTCGCCGAGCGGTTCGGGCACCGCATCCCGGTGCTCTGGATCGCGGGACGCCGCGCGTTCATCGGGCGCCTGACGCCCGCCGAGTTCGAACGCAAGTTCGCGCGCCTCGCGGCCGAGTACCGGCGCGCCGCGGAGCTCGAGGCGGGCCTGCGGAAGCCCCTGGTCGAGGAGTCCTGAGACTTGGCCCAGCTCTTCGTCCTCACGGGCTCCGACGTGGGCCGCAGCTTCCAGGTCGGCCACGGCGCCACGCTCGGACGCAACGCGAGCTGCACCGTCGCGCTGCGCGACCGCTCCATCAGTCGCCAGCACGCGCACCTCGAGTGCGACGCGGACGGTCGCTGGTGGCTCCTCGACGACGGCTCGCGCAACGGGCTGCGCCGAGCGGGCGAGCGGCTCGAACGCATCGAGCTGACGGACAACGACGAGGTCACGGTCGGCGAACTCGTGCTGCGCTTCCGCGCGGAACAGCCCGCGGCCGACAGCGCGGCGGGAGCGTCGTCACCGGAGGCCGGCGCGGCGTTCGCCGAGGAGATCTCGCTCGGCGACGAGATCCAGCTCGAGGGCGCCGACGAACCGCTGCGACCCGAGGACCTCGGGCAGACGGAGCTGCGGCCGGGCCTGGAGCTCGCGCGACCTGCCGCGGCGCGGCCGCCCGCGCGCCCGGAGGTCGCACCGCGAACCGCCGCAAGCGAGCCCGCGAAGGCTCCACGCGCTCCGCGCACGTCCGCGCCCGTCGCCGATCGCCCGGGCTCGGGGCAGGTCCTGCAGTACCACCGCGTCGAGAACCGACGCGGACTCTTCGCTGCCGACCTCGAGCAGCTGCCGGGCGCGGTCCGCGCCGCGCTGATCGTGGTCGTCGTGCTCGTCGCCGGCGCGGCGTGCTACTTCGCGTTCCGCGGCACGCACTTCCTGCGCTCGCAGGTCGACCCGGTCGTTCCGGTCGACGGCGCCATCAGCGACGACGGCTGACCGCCGCGTCCCAGGCGGCGAGGCAGCTCGCGGCCGCGGCGTCCCAGGTCCACGGGAGCACCTGCTCGCGGCTGCTCTCCAGCTCCGCGGGCGTGCGCGCGAGCGCCGAGCGCAAGGCGCGCACGCAGCCCTCCGCGTCGCCGGGGTCGAAGCTCGGCGCGTCGCCCGCCACCTCGCGCAGCGCCGGAAGGTCGGCGACGCAGACGGGGGCTCCCGCGCGCCGTGCCTCGAGCACCGGGATGCCGAAGCCCTCGCGCCTCGACGGCAGGACGAGGCAGGCGGTCCGGGCGTAGTGCCGGGCGAGGTCCGCGTCCCCGCGCTCGCCGAGGAAGCTCACGCGCGCGGCCACGCCCAGCCGCGCGGCGAGCGCGGCGAGGTGCTCGCCCTCTCTCCCGCGCGCCGCTCCGACGAGCTCGAGATCCGGCAGCTCCGGATCGCGCGCCAGCGCCTGCAGGAGCAGCGCGACGTTCTTGCGCGGCTCGAGGTGCCCGACGTACAGCAGGCCCGCCGGCGCCTCGGCGCGCGCGAGGATCGCCAGGTGGTCGCCGCCGTTGCGGACGACGAACAGGCGCTCGGGGTCGACGGAGAGCTCGTGTCGCAGCTCGCCCTCGAGCGCCTGGCTGACCGCGAGGACCGCCGCGGCCCGGGCCGTCGCGCGGGCGAGGAAGCCGCGGCTCAGCATGCGCCGCGAGAGGGGGGCGGCGCTGCGGTCGAGGAACTTCAGGTCGTGAACGAGGAGCGCCATGGGGACCGGAAGTCCGCGCGGCGCCGGCAGGTGAGCCGTGTGGACGAGGTCGTAGGGGCGGCCCGCGGCGCGCGCGCGGTCGAGCTCGCGCCGCAGCGCGGGAGTCTCGCGCACGCCGCGCAGCCACGCGGGCGCGGCCGGTACCCGCGACGCGATGCGACGGACCTCCCGCGGCAGGTCGAAGGCCGCGGGCCGGGTGCCCTCGAGAACGGCGAGCTCCCCGCCGCGCGCCGCGAGCGCGCGCGCGAGACGCGGCAGGAGCTCGCGATTGTGGCGCCGCACGCCGCCCAGCGGCTGTCCGAGCACGGCGCCGGCCACGAGCACGCGCCGAACCTCCCGCACCGCGCCGCCGGCGTGCTCCGCGCTCACGAGGAGGAGCTCCGCGCGGCGAGCTCGGTCCACAGGTTCTCGACGCGCTCCGCGCAGCGCTCCCACGTGAACTGCGCGGCGTGTTCGCCGAGGCGGTAGCGCAGGTCCTCGCGCTCGCGCACCGCGCGCTCGAGGCCGTCGGCGACCGCGGCGGGGTCCGCGGGGTCCACGGCGATCCCGACGGGGCCGGCCAGCTCGGACTGGGCGGAGTCCTTCGTGACGAGCACCGGCGTGCCGCAGGCCATGGCCTCGAGCACCGGGAACCCGAAGCCCTCGGAGCGCGAGAGCATCGGCACGACGGTCGCGAGGCGCAGCAGCGCGGGGAGGTCCGACTCCTCGATCCACCCGGGCGTCGAGACCCACCGCGACAGGCCGAGCCGCGACACGAGGCCGAGCGCGCGCCGCAGATCGGGCGTGTCCCCGCCGCTGACGACGATCTGCAGCTCGGGCCCGTCGCGACGCCGCAGCTCGGCGACGCCGTGCAGCAGCGCGGCCAGGTTCTTCTTCGCGCGCACGGCGCCGAGACACAGCGCGAACGGCGTCTCGCCGAGTCGATAGCGGCCCAGCGAGACCTCGTCGACCTCTCCCGGCGGCGGCTCGTCCTGGAACGGCGCCGACGTACCCCAGGGGCAGACGCGGACCTTCTCCGAGGCTCCGCCCAGGTCCTTCGCAACGAAGGCGCTGGGGCACAGGACGGCGTCCGCGCGGCGCGTGCCGAACCGCGTCCAGAAGCGGTGCCGCCAGTCGGCGTTCTCCTTCTCGCCGTGCTTCCACGGCAGCTCGTGCACCGTCTGCACGCGCAGGCCGCCGCCGCGCAGCGGAAAGGCCGAGACGGGCGAATGGATCCCGACGAGGTCCATGCTGCGTTCGACCCGCGGCAGCTCGCGCTGGCGCCACTTGCGCAGGCTCTTGCCGCCGGAGGGCGCGAGGCGCACGACCTCGAGGCGTCGGCGGGACTCGAGCGTCGAGACCAGGCCCTCCACGAGTCGCGTGAGCCCGCGCGTGTGCGGGACGACGAGGGGCGAGACATCGAAACCGACGCGCATCGCCGCAACGTAGCGCCTCGCGGCCCGCCGAAGAAGGGCCGTGAGGCGCTACGGAGGGAGGCAGGCCGCGCGCGCTACGAGTTCTCGGCGGGCGGCGTCGCCGCGCAGGCCGCGGGCGCCGACGCCGCGCAGGCGGCCGGAGCACTCGCCGCGCAGGCGCCGGCCGCCGCTCCGGACGCTCCGGAGGATCCGGACGCGCCTCGGTTCCACGGGGCCTTGGCCAGCAGCAGGCCCATGCCGCACCAGTCGGTGATTCCGGCCACGACCTGACCGAGGCCGACGAAGGCCGTCAGGAACAGGAAGCCCGGGTGCACCCAGCGAGCCAGGGCCAGGCCGAGCAGGACGAGCCCACCCGCGCCGATGCGCACCTGGCGCTCGAGGGAGACGCTCGCGCGGCCGCGCTCGACGTCGCCGCCCGCGCGCGCGAAGGCCTCGATGCCGCCCTCGACCACGGTCAGGCCGGCGACGTCGCGCTGGGCGAGGAGCGCGAGCGCCTTGTCCGCGCGGCTGCCGGTGCGGCAGAGGAGCAAGCGCGGCGCCGGGATGGCGCGGACTTCGTCCAGTCGCTCGGTCAGGCGGTCCAGCGGGATCCAGCGCGAGCCGGGAACGTGCTCGGCCTCGAACTCCGCGCCCGTGCGCACGTCGAGGACGCTCGCGGCGCCGCCGTCCGTGACACGCTCGGCCGCTTCGGCCGCGGAGATCGAGCCCGGGATGTCCACGCCCTCGCGGTTCAGCCTCAGGAGGTCGTCCATGTTGGCCGGTCGCGGCGGCGGGTTGGCCGTGAGGTTCTGGACGAACGTCGCGCGGTCCATTCCGAGCCACGGGTTGTCGCTGCGCTCCGCGCCGACCGTGCTGGAGCCGCGACCCTCGTAGTCGTGGCCGGGATACACCACCACGTCGTCGCTCAGATCCGCGAGGATCCTGTGGAGCGAGTCGTGGAGCGTCCCCGCGTCGCCGCCGAGGAAGTCGGTGCGCGCGACGCTGCCGAGGAACAGGCTGTCGCCCGAGAACAGGGCCCGATCGGTCAGCAGGACCATGTGGTCCGGCGTGTGGCCGGGCGCGTGGCGCACCGTGACGAACCCTTCGCCGAGCGGCAGGCGCTCGCCGTCCGCGGGGTTCAGCGTCACCCCGGCGTGCCCGGCGGCGGCGTGGGCGACGCGGGTGGCTCCGTAGAGCCGCGCCAGCTCGGCCGAGCCCGAGGGGTGGTCGGCGTGCGTGTGGCTGTCGACCACGTAGCGCAGCTTCCAGCCCTTCTCGCGCACCCGCTGGGCCGCCTGCTGGACGAGGTCGAGGTGCACGTCGAGGACCAGGGCCTCCCCGGCCTCCGGGTCGGCGACGATGTAGGTCCGGCAACCCTGGGGGTGCGCGAGCGCGACCACCTCGAAGTTCACGGCGTGCTGCAGAGTGGGGGAGGTCGATTGCGAGTTCATCACGGTAGCTCCTCGTGAAATATGATTGCTTGAACATATGATTTCCCTGGCATATATTCAACCCATGGCACGACGAAAGAAGCACCCGGGCCTGCCCGAGCACCTGCTGGAGGACGTCGCGCAGCGCTTCCGGGCCCTCGGCGTCCCCAGCCGCCTGCGGATCCTGAACGCGCTGATGAACGGCCCGCTGGGGATGTCCGAGCTGGAAGAGGCCACCGGCCTGGAGCAGTCGAACCTGTCGCGACAGGTCACCGAGCTCGAGCGCGCCGGCTGCGTCGTCCGCCTGCGCGCGGGCCGCACGGTCGAAGTCGAGATCGCCGACCCGACCCTCCACGCGCTCTGCGAGCTCGTGTGCGGCGCCCTCACAGAGAAACCGCGCGCCGCGGCCCGGGCGCGATGAGCTCGGCGGGCGGGGAGCGCTGGATCCCGGCCCTCGGATGGCTGCGCGGCTATCGACGGGTCGACCTGGCCCCCGACCTGCTGGCGGGGGCCATCGTGGCCGTTCTGCTCGTGCCTCAGGCCATGGCCTACGCCCTGGTCGCCGGCTTGCCGCCGCAGGCGGGTCTGTACGCGAGCCTCGCCCCGCTCGCGGTCTACGCGCTGCTCGGAACCAGTCGCTACCTGTCGGTGGGACCGGCCGCCGTGATCTCCGTCCTCGTCGCGGGAGGGCTCGCGGAGCTCGGCCCGCTCGAGCCGGGGGAGGCCATGGGAGCCGCGGCCCTGCTGGCTGCCGCCGTCGGTCTGGTGCAGCTCGGCATGGGGCTCGCGCGCGCGGGCTTCCTCGTGAACTTCATCTCCCACCCGGTCCTTTCCGGGTTCACGAGCGCGGCGGCGCTCGTGATCGCCGCGGGCCAGGTCGCGCACCTGGTCGGCGTCGCGGTGCCGCGCGGCGAAGCTCCGTGGGAGACGCTGGTCGAGCTCGCGCGGAGCCTGGCCGACGCCCGCTGGACGACGGCCCTCGTCGGCGGCCTGACCCTGGCGGTGCTCCTCGCGCTCCCGCGCCTCGCCGCGCGGTGGGCACGCGCCAGCGCGGCGCCGGAGTGGCTGCGCACCCTGCTGCCGCGATCGGGCCCGTTCGTCGTGGTCGTCCTCGGGATCCTCGTGACCGCGGGTCTCGGTCTGGACGATCGCTGGGGGCTCGCCGTCGTCGGGAGCGTCCCCGCGGGACTGCCGCGGCCGAGCCTGCCCGTGCTCGACGTCGCCGCGCTTCGCGCTCTGCTCCCGACCGTGATCGCGATCTCGCTCGTCGGTTTCCTCGAGAGCTTCGCCGTGGCTCAGTCCCTCGCGGCACGACGCCGCGAGAGCGTCGCGGGCAGTCGGGAGCTCGTCGCCCTCGGCGCGGCGAACCTCGGCGCGGCGGTCACGGGCGGCTACCCCGTCGCCGGGGGCTTCGGGCGCTCGATGGTCAACTTCGGCGCGGGCGCGCGCACCGGCCTCGCCTCGATCGTCACCGCGGTGCTGGTGGTCTGGACCCTCGTCAGCCTGACGTCGCTGCTCTTCCACCTGCCGCGCGCCGTACTCGCCGCGGTGATCGTCGTGGCCGTCCTGCAGCTCGTCGACGTGCGCGCGGCGCGGCAGACGTGGGCCTACAGTCGCTCCGACGGCGCGGCGCTGCTGGCGACCTTCGCGGGCGTGTTCGCATTCGGAGTCGAAGCCGGAATCCTGATCGGGGTCTCGCTGTCGGCCGTCCTCTACCTCGCCCGCAGCAGCCGCCCGCACATCGCCGTGGTCGGTCGGGTGGGCGAGAGCGAGCACTTCCGCAACGTCGAGCGCCACGACGTGAGCACCCTCCCGGACGTGCTGGCGGTCCGCATCGACGAGAACCTCTTCTTCGGCAACGCCCGCAACCTCGAGCAGCGGGTCCACGAGCTCGTGGCCCGTCGCCCCGGACTGCGCCGGGTCGTGCTGATCGCGAGCGGCATCAATTACGTCGACGCCACCGGCCTCGAGTGCCTCGAGCACTGCGCGGACTCCCTGCAGCGAGCGGGCATCGAGCTGCACCTGGCCGAGGTCAAGGGCCCGGTCCTCGACCGCCTCGAGCGCGCGGGCTTCCCGCAGCGCCTCGGACCCGAGCGCGTGCACCTCTCGAGCCACGAGGCCCTGCGCCGCAACTCGTACACGGGAACCCCCTAGAGCAGTGGGGAGAGCAGGCGGGCGGCGCTGTCGAGCAGGCGCCGGAGCGGCGTGAGGCGGTCGGCGTCGGCCTGCGTCCACTCGCGGCTCTGCTCCAGGTCGGAGGCGAAGCTGCGCTCGAGGTCCAGGGCGAAGTCGCGGTCGCAGACCAGCGCGCCGAGCTCGAAGTTCAGCTGGAAGCTGCGGATGTCGGCGTTGGCGGAGCCCACGAGCCCGAGATCGTCGTCGACGAGCAGCGTCTTGGCGTGCAGCATCGCCGGCAGGTAGCGAAACACGCGCACCCCCGCCGGAAGCAGCGCGCGGCAGTAGGACCGGGCCACGGCGTCGATCAGGCGGACGTCGCAGCGTTCGGGAATCATGACGCGCACGTCGACGCCGCGCAGCGCGGCCGTGGCGAGGGCGTGCTGGAGGCTCGCGTCCGGGACGAAGTACGGGCTGCAGAGGTACACGCGCTCGTTGGCGCGGGCGATCGCCGTCGTGTAGGTGACCTGGATCGCGTTGAAAGCCTGGTCGGGTCCGCTCGGAAGCGCGGCCACGAGGGCGGAGCCCCCCGCCACGGGTTGCGGCTCGAACTCGGCGGCGAGGGGCTGTTCGGTGGCGAAGGCCCAGTCCTCCGCGAAGGTGCTTCCGAGGCTGCCCGCCGCCGGCCCCTCGATCTCGAGGTGCGTGTCGTGGAAGCGCTGCAGTCCGCGGCGCCGGCCGCGCCCCGAGTACTCGTCGCCCACGTTCATCCCGCCCGTGAACGCGATCGAGTCGTCGACGACGATCAGCTTGCGGTGGTTGCGCAAGTGCACCGCCCAGCGCCTGCGGAGGGGGTTCATCGGCAGGAACGAGACGACCTCGCCGCCGGCGTCGCGGATCGCCTGCAGCCGATCGGAGCTGATGCGCAGCGAGCCGACGGCGTCGTAGATGAAGCGCACCTCGACCCCCGCGCGCGCACGCTCCGCGAGGAGCTCGAGGAAGTGTCGGCCGGTGAGGTCGTTGCGCACGATGTAGAACTCGGCCCAGATGCGGCGGCGCGCACGGCCGAGCACCTCTTCGATCCGCTCGAACGCCGCCTCGTTCTCGGCCAGGAGCTCCACGCGGTTGCCCGTCGTCGGGAGGTGCCCGGTGACGCGCGTGGCCAGCGCGAACAGCGCCTGGTCCTTGGCGGGGACCAGGACCTCGTGCCGCAGGTCGCGCGCGAGCGCCGTCCGCGCGGCGGCGGCGCTCCGCGACTTGCGCGAGCTCGTGCGCGAGACGCTGGGGCTCGCGAGCGCGAGGTAGGCCAGGGCGCCGACCCCGGGGAGTGCCAGGATGGCGAAGATCCAGGCCAGGGTGCGATCGACCCCGTGGTCGCGCGAGATGGCACGGACGATGGCGAAGGCGTCCAGCAGGATCAGCGCGAAGCCGACGGCCGAGGCCCAGACGGTGAAGTCGAACGGGGAGAGCGCCAGCATGCCGAGGGGGCATCGTAGCAGTCCCGGTATCGCGAGCCTCCGGCTACGGACTCCCGACACGCGCGCGTTTTTGTTTCCATGGGCCGATGGTCGGTCGCCAGCGCGTCTTGTTCCTCTGCACCGCGAACTCCTGCCGCAGCCAGATGGCCGAGGGGTGGCTGCGCACGCTCGCTGCGGAGCGCTTCGAGGCGCTCTCCGCCGGGACGCACGCCTCCAGCGTGAACCCGCGCGCGGTGCAGGTGATGGCGGAGGTCGGGATCGACCTCGCCGTACAGCGCTCGAAGTCGATCGAGGAGTTCCTCGAAGACCCGCCGGACGTCGTCGTGACCGTCTGCGACCAGGCCGCGGAGGCCTGTCCGACGCTGCCCGGCGCGACGCGCGTCCTGCACTGGCCGTTCCCGGATCCCGCGGGCGCCCGCGGCACGGAGGAAGAGGTCCTGGGCGAGTTCCGCGCGGTGCGGGACGCGATCGGGGCGCGGCTGCGCGCCTGGCTCGCAGAGCCCTCCGAGGGAGCATCGTGAACGGCGACGCGGACCGCGGCGAAGCCCATCACGGCACCCCGCGACGGAAGGCACGTCCGTGCGCGTCGGATTCCTGATCGATCGCTGGCAACCGGGGCGCGGCGGGGCGGAGCGCGCCCTCCAGGCGTTCGCGCAGCACCTGATGGAGCGCGGACACGACATCCACGTGTTCGCCAGCGAGATCGACCCCGAGACGACCGGGGTCTGCCACGAGGTCCGCGTCAGCGGCGCGACGCGCGGCGCGCGCGAGCGCAAGCTCGCGAACGCGCTGGTGGAGGCCGCCGACGACGCCGGCTGCCACGTCACCGTGGGCATGCGCCACCTGCCGCGCGTGGGGCTCTACTGGCCGCACGACGGGGCCCACCGCGCGACGCTGCGCGCGCAGCGGCTCGCCCGCTCGCTCCCGCCGGACCCGCGCTGGCTCGGACGCCACCGCACGTTCCTGGAGCTCGAGCAGCGCCTGCTCTCGGAGGGGCAGGCGCGCGTCATCGCCTGCGTGTCCGAGCTGGTCCGCCGCGAGCTGCTGGAGCACCATCCGTCCTGCGCCGAGCGCCTGCGCGTCGTCGAGAACGGCGTGGACCTCTCCCGCTTTCATCCGGATCGACGCATGGACCGCGGGTGGTACCTGCGCGGTCAGCTCGGCGTGGACGCGCGCACTCCGCTGTTCGCCTTCGCGGGCGGCGACGGAGTTCGCAAGGGCCTGCCGCAGCTCTTCGAGGCGCTCGCCGGCCTGCGCCACGAGCGCTGGCGGCTCGTCGTCGCCGGTGTGCGCCACGTCCCGCGCTGGCGGCGCATCGCGCGCAGCCACGGTCTCGCGGAGGAACACGTGGACGTCGTCGAGGCGCAGGATCCGGTGGCCCTGTTCACGGCCGCCGACCTCATGATCCTCCCGACCTGGCGCGACGCCAGCGGCCTGGTGATCCTGGAGGCCCTCGCGTGCGGGACGCCGGTCGTGACGACGGCGCGCGCCGGCGCCGCGGATGCCGTCGCGTCACCCGCCGCGGGCGCCGTCGTCGAGGAGCCTTCCGACGTGGAGGGCCTGCGCGCCGCGATCGACACCCAGCGCGAGCGCATCGTGCGCGACGAGATCGACCGCTCCGCGGTGCGCGCGTGCGTCCTGCAGCGCGACAGCTCCAGATGGATGGGGTCGCTCGAGGAGTGCCTCCTCGAGGCGGTCCCGGCTCCGCGCGACTGAGTCCCCGCCGCGGCGGGTCAGGGCGTCGGGTCCTGGTGGTACGGACGGCGCTGGCGGTAGAGCTCCAGGCGCGCGCGAATCGCGGCGGCGGCGTCGCCGAGGTTCTGGCGCTCCGCGGCCGCCAGCGCGAGCGCGGCGTGCTCCTCGGCCTCGTCGAAGCGACCGGACTCGGCGTACGCGGCGGCGAGGATGTCGAGCGCGCCGGCGTTCTCCGTGCCGACCGCCGCGACGACCTGCCGGGCGTGGAGCAGCGCCGCGGCGCCGTCGCGTACGCGCGCGTCGGCGTTCGTCGCCAGCACCTCCGCGAGCCAGAGCTTGCGGTCGAGGTCCTCGGGGAAGCGCTCGACGTGGGCGCTCAGCCGCGCGGCGGCCTCCGCCGGGCGGCCGCTCGAGAGCAGCGCGAACGAGAGGCGCGCGCCGTTCTCCGCCCGGTCCGGCCGGGCCTCGACGAGCCGCGTCAGCGCCTGCACGGCGATGTCGAGCGCACCGAGGCGCTCGGCGGCGAACGCCAGTCCGTCGAGGGCCACGAGGTCGTCCGGTCGCTCCGCGCAGGCGGTGCCGAAGCGGTCGACGGCGCGCGGCAGGTCGCCGCTCGCGAGGGCGTCGAAGCCCTCGAGCAGCGCTGCGTGCGGCGAGGAGTCCGTGCGCCGCGGGTCGCGCTCGCGCGCGCGCCGGTACAGCTCGACCGCCGCGTCGACGCGGTTCTGCTCGACGCGCAGCACGGCGGCGTTCAGCAGCGTCTCGACGTCGTCGGGGTCGAGCGCCAGCGCCTGCTCGAGATGCCGGTAGGCCTCCTCGGCGCGCTGTTCCCCGCCGCTCGTGAGCAGCGCCACCGCGAGGCCCGCGTGGGCCGCGGGGCTCTCGGGCGCGAGCTCGACGGCGTGCTCGTAGGCGGCCACCGCCTCCGCGCCGAGCCCGGCGTCGAGGCACGCGCGCCCGAAGTTCACGTGCGCCTCGTCGGCCGCGGGAACGGCATCGCGGATCGCGCGCCGCACGGCCAGGTCGTCGTCCTCGGGTCCGAGCGTCTCGATCGCCGCCAGTCCGCCGATGGGCACCACGACCGCCAGCCCGTGCGCGAGGCGCGGGCCGAGCCCCGTGCCGGCGGTCAGGCGACTCCACAGGGTCGCGCGCGCCGGCGCTTCCTCCTCGTCCAGTCCGAGGCCCGTCCGCGTGCGCTTCTGGCGCACCTTCCAGATGAAGCCGTCGTAGTAGTAGTGCAGGAAGGTCGACGTGAAGACCAGCGCCATCAGGACCACCTGCAGCTGCGCCTGCGTGCCCTGGAAGAAGTAGCTGGAGCCGCCGTAGGCGAAGATGCCGACGACGTAGAGCAGCACCAGCGGCATGCGCCGGCGGAACAGGAAGTTCATGAAGCGCGTCGTGCCCTGCCCCTGCTCCACCAGCCGCCGGTTGTAGATCCACGTCAGCGCGAAGTACTGCAGGTCGTGGAAGAGCTCCCAGATGGCGAGGCCCAGGAACAGGTCCCCGAGGCGCACCCAGACGAACCAGAGGAACACGGACGTGCCGGCGAGCAGCGTGAGCTTCACGAGGCTGGGCGGCCGCCCCGCGCGCCACGCGCGCACGGCGTTCAGGACGTAGGCGACCGAGACGGCCGCCGTCAGCCCCCAGACGGCCCACTGCGTGCCGCGCACGACCGCGGCGGGGGCCGCGAGTCCGCTGGTGTCCGCCGCGACCGCGAGCAAGTTGTGCGTGTACTGCGGGCTGGCGAGCACCACGGAGCCGAACCAGCCCAGCGAGAGCAGCCAGTCGAGCTTCGCCGTCCACGGGTCCACGGAGCCGACGCGCGCGTCGTAGATCCGCAGGAACCCGAAGTGCTGCATCCCGACGTGCCAGATCGACCACGCCATCAACAGGAACGCCATGCCGCGCATGTCGTTCAGGCCGTAGACGAGGAACACCGCGAACACGAGCGGCGGCGCGAGCAGGAAGCGCCAGCGGAAGCGGCGGAAGAGCTCCGCGTCGCCGTAGGCGCGCAGGAACCCCGGCAGGTGGTGGCCCATCGACGAGAAGGACATCACCGCGAGGTAGATCCCGAAGGACGAGAAGCGCCCCGCGAGCGGCAGCATGGCCGCCAGGATCAGGAGCGGTGACGCGACGAAGAAGGCCAGGTCGAAGCGCGCGGAGACGATCCACGGCGAGCGCTCGGCGCTGGGCCGGGTGGCCGTGGAGGCTGCAGTCGAGGACGTCACGCGAACGATCGCCTCCGTTGCCGGCGGATCCGTGCGGACCCGCGGGTCAGTGCGGCTCGTTGGGACCGAAGACCTTGACGATGTGCATGTCCATCAAGAGCTCCGCGTAGGGCGGCACGGCGTCCGGGTAGCCCTTGGCGCCGTAGGCGAGGTGGCTCGGGATGTCGAGTCGCACGCGCGAGCCCTCGCGCAGCCCCACCAGCGCGCGCTGCACCGCGGGGATGGCGTCGCCGATCCCCGGCTCGTGGTGGTACGGGCGGCCCATGTCGTAGGTCGACTGGACGAGCTTCTCGCCGTCCTTGAGGCGCAGCTCGAAGTGGATGTCGACGTGCGTGCCCTCTTCGAGGATGGGGCCGTCGCCCTCCTCGAGGATCTCGACCGTCAGGCCTTCGCCGAGATCGATGCGCTCCGTCGGTTGCGTGCCGGAGCCGCCGGTGGCGCTGGCGGTGGTTCCGGAGTCGGAGCAGCCGAGGGCGAGCAGGGCGAGGGCGACACAGAGCGAGGCACGCATGGGCGGAGGTGGGGGGTCGAAGGAAGATCCTGGGCGGGGTGCGAAAGGCGGCGAATTGTATCCCGTGGAGCGCCGCGAGGAGCCCGCGGGCGCGGGGGAAACGCCGAGCCTACAATCCCGCCATGCGTCGCCTGCTGCGGGTGGGGGGTCCGGCGGTCCTCGCGATCCTCCTGATCGCGGTCGGGCTCGCCTGGTGGCTGGCGGGGTCCGGGCGGCCCCGGCGCTCGGGACGGGAATCCCTGCCGGGGCTCGAGGCGCAGGTGCGCGTCCGCTGGGATGCCTTCGGGGTGCCCCACGTGACCGCGTCCTCGGGGCTCGACGCCGCGCGCGCCGTGGGCTGGCTGCACGCCGGCGACCGCATGCTGCAGCTCGAGCTCTCGCGCCGCGCCGCGGCGGGGCGGCTGTCCGAGATCCTGGGCGCGGGCGCGCTGGCGGTCGACCGCCGCTGTCGGGAGCTGCGGCTCGCCGCCACGGCCACCGCGCACGAGGCGGCGCTCGGCGCGGAGAGCCGCGCGTGGCTCGAGGCGTACGCGGAGGGCGTGAACGCCTGGCTCGCGGCGGGGGGCGGCGACCTGCCGCCGGAGCTGCGCGTCCTCGGCGTCGAGCCGGAACCCTGGACGCCGACCGACAGCCTGGGCGTCGGACTGCTGCTGATGGCGGACCTGTCCTTCCTCGAGTGGCGCATGGACGAGCAGCGCTATCTCTGGTGGCGCGAGCTCGGAGCGGAGCGCGCGCGCGAGCTGGCCGGTGCGCCGGGCATGGAGCTCGCGCCGGAGCTCGCCGCGCGGCTCGACGCCCAGCTCGACGCGGAAGAGCGCGCTCGCGAGGCCGGAGCCGGTGACGCGTCCGAGTCGGACGCGGAGCGGTTTGCGCCCGCGGAGGCGCCGGACGAGCCCGAGGAGCGCGGCGGGGTCAGCAACAACTGGGCGGTGTCCGCCGCGCGCTCGGCCACCGGTGCTCCGCTCGTCGCCAACGATCCCCACCTGCGCCTCGGCCTGCCGTCGGTCTGGTACCAGGTGCGCGTCGTCGCGCCGGACTACGACGTCGCGGGCGTGACGCTCGTCGGGATGCCGGTCGTCCTGATCGGCATGGGGGCCGACGTCGCGTGGTCCTTGACCAACCACGCCGTGGACGATCACGACTACCTCTTCGAGGAGCTCGACGCGGAGCACGGCGTGCGGCGCGGGACTCGCTTCGAACCGCTGCTCGAGTCCGTCGAGCGCATCGTCGTGCGCGGCGGAGACGACGTCGAACTGCGCGTGCGCTACACGGAGCTCGGGCCGCTGCTGCCCGCCGACGAGGAGCGCGGGCTGCCCGCGCGCACGCTGAACTGGGCCGGGTACCACGCCGTGGACGTCGTGTCCGCGTTCCTGGGGCTCGCGCGCGCGAGCGACCTCGACGGCGTGCGCGCGGCGATCGACTCGTACCGCTGTCCGTCGCAGAACCTGGTCCTCGCGACGCGCGACGGCGACCTGATGGCGACGCTGCTCGGGCGCTCCCCCGAGCGCGCGTCGGGGGACGGGCGCCTGCCGGTTCCCGGCTGGAGCCCGGAGCGCGTGTGGCGCGCGTTCCGGTCGGCCGACGAGCGGCTCGAGCGGGTGAATCCGCCCGCGGGCTTCCTCGCGACGGCGAACAACGACGTGCTGCCGCGGGACTATCCCCGGTCGCACGCGGCGGAGTTCGACGTGCCGCACCGCTCGGCGCGCATCGCCGAGCTGCTGGCGAGCCGGACGGACTGGACCGCGGAGGCGCTGGCCGCGATGCAGTCGGACGTCGTGTCGCACTACGCGCTCGAGATCGCGGCCGCGGTCCAGGTGCCCGAGTTCACGGGAGACGCGCGGGCCGCCGCGGAGGCCCTGTCGGCCTGGGACGGCTCCATGCGCGTCGCGGGTCCGGCGGCGCTCTTCGCGCTCGTCGAGCGCGACCTCGCCGAGGCCATCTTCGACGACGAGCTCTCCACCGCGGACCTGAGGCCGCTCGGCGGTCCGACGCGGCGCTTCGCGCTGCTCCGTCTGCTGGCGGGCGAGCTGTCGCCCGGCTGGTGGGACGACGTGAGGACCGCGGAGGTCGAGACGCGAGCCGCGATCCTGCAGCGCGTGCTCGCCGGCGCCTGGCGCGAGGGGCGCGAGCGCTTCGGCGACGCCGTCGAGGCCTGGAGCTACGGCGAGCTGCACCCCTGGACGCTGCGCCACCCGCTCGGCGACGTGCCGCTCCTCGGCGCCCGGCTCAACCGCGGACCGTTCGAGGTCGCGGGCTCGCGCACGTCGATCTGCGCGTGGTACGGATCCTGGTCCGGGTCGACGGACGGCGCGTCGATGCCGGTCGGAGCCGGACCGTCGCTGCGCTGGGTCGCGGACCTCGCCGATCCCGACCGTTCACGCGTCGTCCTGCCGGGCGGCCAGTCCGGCCACCCGTTCGACGCGCACTACGACGACCAGCTCGAGCTGTTCCTGCGCGGCGAGAGCCGCACGGTGGCGTGGAGCGAGCGCGCGATCGCCGCGGCGACCGTCTCGGAGCTCGTTCTGTCGCCGCGCTGAACGCGCGGAGGCGGACGCCCTACGAGGCCTTCTTGGGCGCGGGCTTGATCAGCCCCGCCTCGAGCAGCACCGGGTACGCACCGCGCTTGGTGATCGTGCGCAGCGCGCGCGTCGAGATGCGCACGCGGACGAACTGCTTCAGCTCGGGCACCCAGATGCGCTTGGTCTGGACGTTGACCTTGAACTTGCGCTTGGTGTGGCCGGTGGTCCGCAGGCCGATGCCGCCGGACTTCTTGGGGAGACCGCGCCGGGCGATGCGGCCGCCGCTGGAAGTGCCGCGCTGGGTGACTTGACAGGTTCTGCTCATGGGGAGTCCTCCGATGGCGTCCGTGCTCCGGGGGCAAGAGAAGCCGCCAGGGGTGCTCAGAAGGGCGAACAGACTACCTGCGCCGCGCAGCAGGTACCAGCAGGGGTTCCAGAATGAACTGCCTGGGTTCCGTGTGGAATCCGGGGGCGCGGGAAGGCCGGGGGGAGCGCTGCGGTCCACGGCCTCGAGCCGCTTCGCGGTCGAGGGGCCCTCGCAGCCGGGCTCCGATCCCAACTCGTGACGTCACAGGGACCTGCGACCGGGGACCGCCTCCCGTCCCACACGGAACCCAGGCAGTCCCGCGGTGGATCGGGGTCTCAGCGGGGGAGGGGCAGGTCGGCGCCGAGTCCCGGTCCGAGGACCACGGCGTTCGCGAGCAGGCGGGCGGTGGCGACGTGGGTGCCGCGGAAGCCGGGCTGGGCCGCGAAGAGGATCACCTGACCGTGGCCGCGGCGCTCGGCGGCGAGCCACGCGGTCCGCTCCAGGCGCTCGCGGGCCTCGGGCCACAGCAGGCCGGCGAGGCGCAGCTCCGCGGCGCCCGCGAGGCGCACGGGCGTCCGGATCGGCTCCCGGGTCATGAACGCGGCCTCGCCCTCGACCAGGACGGGGAGCCGCGGGCCGCAGCCCGACGTCAACCACGACTCCGGGTCCACGTGGGCGGCGGCGAAGGCTCCGCGCGGGGAGAAGCGGCGTTTCCACGCCTCGTCGCGCTCGAGCGCGTCGTGTCCGTCGCCCTCCGGCGCGGCACCGGGGGTGGCGGCGCTCTCTTCGGCCTCGGGGGCGCCGGCGCTGTCCCAGATCCGCTCCGGGTCGATGTCGATCCGGTCGGCGAGCTGCTCGCGCTCCGCGGCCGCGGCGTAGTCCGCGAGGTCCTCGAGCGCATCGCGGCGCAGGCGCGCGCCGCAGAGGCCCAGCTCCTCGTTCGCGAGCGCCGCGGCGGACGAGCCCATCGCGATCAGCGTGCCGCCGGCCGACGTCCAGCGGGAGAGGGCCTCGGCCGCGGGCTCCAGCATGCGCGTCGCGCCCGAGGGGCCCGACCAGGTGGGGGGCAGGACGAGGACGTCGTAGCGGCGCAGGTCCTCGTTCGCGAGGGACGTCGCCTCGAGCTGCGTCACCGGCAGTCCGAGCACGCGGTCGAACAGGTGCCACAGATGGCCGAAGCGATCGGCTGCGACCGGCGGGCCGCCGACCAGCGCCACGCGCGGCAGGACGAGCAGCCCGAAGTGCCCGCCTCCGAGGTCCGGGCCGTCGTCGGGCGCGCGCGCGGTGGTCGTGGCGAAGGCCTCGACCGCGGCCGCCCGCGCGGCTCGAGCGACGCGTTCGGCGACGTCGCCGTCGTTCTCCGCGCGGCGCACGAGCAGGCTGCCGCGCGCGAAGTCGCGACCCGCCGTGCGGAAGCCGCGCTCGGCCGCGTGCACCCGCAGCCCGGCCGCGAGCGCGCGCACGGCGAAGCGGACGGATCCGTCGTCGTCGCCGTCGACGATCCAGCCGTACGCGGGTCCGGGCCTGGGGCCCGGCACGACTCCGCTGGCGGGAACCGGCGGCTCGACGACGCGCTCGAGGCCGGCGTCCCCGACGGCGTCGACCCAGCGCGCGTCGAGGTCGAGCGTGTGCGCGAAGCTCCACGCCGTGACGTCGTACATGCGCGAGCGCCCGAACTTCTCGAGCTCGTGGCGCTCCTCGCGCAACGTCTCGTCGGTCATGCGCGGGTCGCGGTCGAAGTACGTCCGCACCAGCGCGCCGAGCGGCTGCCGCGCCGGCACGACCCAGGCGCCTCCCGGCAGCTCGAGCTCGTCCTCTCGCTCGCCGAAGCGGTCGACGGCGTTCTTCCAGCGCGTGGGTTCGTCGGCGCGGTAGACCTCGATGCCCTGATCGATCAGCGCGCCGACCAGGTGGCGTACGCGCGAGGGGTGGCGGGGGTCGTGGAGCACGACGGCGCGTGCCTCCTCGCCCTCGTCCGGCTCGACCTGGGCCCGCCGGTGCGCGACGAACCAGCTCAGGAGCTCCGCGCGGTTCGCGGCCAGCGTGCGCAGGTTGGCGAGGCTCGAGGCCGCCTGGTGGTGGACGGCCTCCCCGTAGGTGTCCACGCGCCCCGAGCGCTGCAGGCGCGCCTGGCCGTCGTAGCTCGCCTGTTCGTACAGGATGCCGAGCGCGCCGCGCAGCGTGGACCACGACTCGGAGTAGTACGGGCCCCAGAACTCGAACCACTCGCGCGTGTAGTAGCTCCAGCCCCGGGTGTCGAAGGCGCGCGCCTGGTCGGCGGCGAAGCGCTGCGACCATTCGAGGAAGTCCGCGGGCACGTGGCGATTGATGGGTTCACGCGGAGGCGAGAACAGGAACGTGCTGTCCCCGCCCATCTCGTGCGCGTCGACGAGCAGCTGCGGCTCGAAGCGGTTCAGCGCACGCCAGCGCGCGCGCGTCTCCGGACAGACGCCGTGCATCCAGTCGCGGTTCATGTCGAACAGGTAGTGGTTGCCGCGGCCGTAGGGCCAGCGGCCGCGCTGCATGGCCTGGGGGTCGAGGGTCGCTCGCTGGCCGGCGCTCTGCTGCACCTGGGTCACGATGCGGCCGCGGCCGTCGGGGTTCATGCAGGGGTCGAACACGACCACCACGTCCTCGAGCAGCTCGGGCACGCCGGCGTCCGTGCCCGCCACCAGGTGGTGCCCGACCGCCAGGGCGGC
>CAYGPA010000023.1:0-4935 GCA_964351535.1 uncultured Planctomycetaceae bacterium | reverse complement strand
GTTGCCGACGTACCCGGCGGCCTGGTGCAGCATCGAGAGGAAGCGCTCGCGCCCGTCCGGATTGGTGATCGGATCGATGACGACGATCGTCTCCTCGAGCAGCTCGGCCGTCTCCGGACCGCGGTCGGCGATCAGGTGGTGCGCGAAGGCGAGGCCGCCGTCGACGCCCGACATCTCGTCGCCGTGGATGCTGTAGCCGAACCAGCCGACGGCGGGGGTCGTGTCGATCAGGCGTCGGGCCTCCTGCTCCGGGACCTCGCGCGGGTCGCCGAGGCGCTTCACCTGCGCGAGCAGCTCGTCGAGGCGCTCCTGGTTCGCGGGAGCCGTGACGATCCCGACGAAGAGCTCGCGGCCCTCGTACGTGCGGCCGATCGTCTCCAGCCGGACGCGCGGGCTGGTCTCGGCCCAGAGGCGCCAGCACGCGAGGACCTCGGCGTGTCCGGCGGGGCGCGCTCCGGGGCGGAATCCCAGCACGTCCTCGGGGCGCGCGACGGCCGGATCGTGGTCGGCGCCGGGGAAGAACTCGGCGTCGTAGCGCCGCTCCGCGTCGGCGGCGAAGACGAGCGGCTCGAACGTGCGCGCGTTCGCGCGGCTCACGGCGTCGCCCTGGGTGGCGGCGAGGGCGGGGGCGGCGCACAGGAGGGTCGGCAGGAGTCGCATGGTCGGGCTCGGCTGGGGGTCGGGTTCGGGTCGCGGCTCAGTCTAGACTGCTCGCGTGAGATCCCGCTCCGACCGCTCCGCGGGCCCCGGCTTCGACCGTCTCGGCGCCGTGCTCACGCTGGCCTTCGCGCTCGCGTGCGCGCCCGATCCTGTGCCCGACTCCGCGCCCGGGCCGGCGTCCGAGTCGGCGCGGCCCAACGTCCTCTTCCTCTGTATCGACGACCTCCGGCCGGAGCTCGGCTGCTACGACCGTCCGGCGGTCACGCCGAGCATCGACCGGCTCGCGGAGGAGGGCGTGGTCTTCGAGCGCGCCTACTGTCAGGTCGCGCTGTGCAAGCCGTCGCGGGTCTCGGTGCTGCTCGGGCGACGGCCGGCGACCACGGGGGTCTGGGGCTTCGGCCAGGAGCTGCGCGACCGCGTGGGGTCCGCGGCCACGCTGCCGCAGCTCTTCCGCGAGGCGGGCTACTTCACGGCCGCGGTGGGCAAGATCGAGCACGAGCCGCCGTTCGACGCCGCGTCCTGGAGCGTTCCGGTCTGGCAGCCCGACGGCGGTCAGCAGTTCTGGGCGCTGCCCGCGAGCCGGCGCGTCGTCGCCGAGGAGCGCGCGCGCATCGAGGCCACCGGAAGGCAGGTGCGGGCCACGCAGGCGCTCGGGCCCGCGGTCGAGGCCGCCGACGCGCCCGACGACGCCTATCCCGACGGGCAGGTCGCGGCGCGCGCCGTCGAGCTGCTGCGCGAGCACCGCGCGGAGCCCTTCTTCCTGGCCGTGGGTTTCTACAAGCCGCACCTGCCGTTCGTCGCTCCGCGGCGCTACTGGGACCTGCACGACCGCGAGGAGGCGGACGTCGAGTTCCGCGCCGCGCGCGCGCCCGTGCCGGAGATCGCGGTGCGCACGGCCGGCGAGATCGGCGCCTACGCGGGCATCGCGCTGCGTCGCGGCGAGCGGCTTCCGAGCGCGCTCGAGCGCGAGCTCGTGCACGGCTACCGCGCCTGCGCGAGCTTCGTCGACGCGCAGGTGGGGCGCGTGCTCGACGAGCTCGAGAGTCTGGGACTCGCCGACGACACGATCGTCGTTCTCTGGGGCGACCACGGCTACCACCTCGGCGAGCACGGGCTGTGGACGAAGTTCACGAACTTCGAGGTCGCGGCGCGCGCGCCGCTGATCGTGCGCTCTCCGGGCGTCGCGAGCGCGCGGACGAGCGCGCTGGTCGAGCTGGTCGACCTGTTCCCCACGCTGGCGGAGCTCGCCGGGCTGGACGCGCCGTCGGGGCTCGAGGGGCAGAGCCTCGCGCCGCTCCTCGCGGATCCGCGGACCTCGTGGAAGCGCGCGGCCTTCACCGAGTTCCGCCGCGGCGACGGCTCGCTCGGTCGCTCGGCGCGCACGCAGCGGCATCGGCTCACCGTGTGGACGACGCCGGACGGACGCGAGCTCGGCGCGGAGCTCTACGACCACGCGCAGGACCCCCACGAGGTACGAAACCTCGCCGCCGAGGCCGCCTCCGCCGAGGTCCTGGCGGAGCTGCGCGCGCTGCTGGACGCCGGCTGGCGCGCTGCAGGCCCCTGAGCCGGCGGTTTCCGGAGCGGGCAGCGATCGCGGGCCGCTCGGCCTCAAGCGAGGCCCGCGCGCGCGCCGATTGGCGGAAGGGAATTCCTTCCGAGGCCTGCCGGAGAAGCCCGCGATGAAGACCGCGATCGGACACAGCGACAACGTGGACAGCCCGGATGCGATCGACGAGGTCATCGCGCAGTGCGAGGAGCAGCTCGACGGTCAGACGCCGCGCGGCGGCCTGCTCTTCATGACGAACGAGTACGAGCACTCCGTGGTCCTCGGCCGACTGCAGGCGCGCTGGCCCGGGCTGCCGGTGATCGGCTCCAGCACCGACGGCGAGCTGTCCTCGCGCATGGGCTACGCGTGCGACTCCGTGTGCCTCACGCTCTTCGCCGGAGACGACCTCGAGCTGC
Source organism: uncultured Planctomycetaceae bacterium (assembly GCA_964351535.1). Taxonomy (GTDB): domain Bacteria; phylum Planctomycetota; class UBA1135; order UBA1135; genus JAUIDW01. The sequence goes on along the minus strand of CAYGPA010000023.1, from coordinate 2,313 downwards.
GCGCCGGCCAGGGCACGGGCACGCTGGAGTCGATCCCGACGGCCGTGCAGCAGGCGCTCGGCTGCCTGGACGGCGCGGAGCCGGCCCTCTGCATCCTGCTGTGTCCGGCGGTGCTCGAGAACTCGAGTGCGGTCGTCGCCGAGGTGCACTCCCAGCTCGGCGAGCGCCGCTGCCCGATCGTCGGCGGACTCTCCGGCGACCACCTCGTGTCGCCGAACACGCGGCAGTTCTTCCAGGGCGAGCTGCATCAGGACTCGCTCGTGGTGCTGTTCCTCTGCGGCGACCTGGAGGTCAGCTGGGGCGTCGCGTCCGGGTGGTTCCCGATCGGCGTGGAGCACGTCGTCACGCGCTCGCAGGGCAGCAAGGTGTTCGCCATCGACGACCGGCCGGCGCTCGAGATCTACCGCGAGTTCTGGGGCGACCAGGTCAACGGACAGCTCGGCGAGTGTCCGCTGGCTCTGAAGCAGGGCGCGGGCGTGGAAGAGTTCATCCTGCGCGCCGCCATGCACATCGACGAGTCCGAGGGCAGCGTGTCCTTCGCGGGCGAGGTCCCCGAGGGCGCGATCGTGCGCCTGACCGAGGTCCTGCCGGATGGGCTGCTGGCCGGCAGCGAGCGCTCCCTGCGCACCGCCGCCGAACGCTACGTGGGCGAGGCGCCCTCGATCGCGCTGCTCTTCAGCTGCGCGGCGCGCAAGTGGGTGCTCGGGACGCGCACGTCCGAGGAGATCTCGAAGCTGATGGGCGTGCTGGACCAGACGTCGGCCGCGCCTCCGGGTCTGGCGGGTTTCTACGCGTTCGGAGAGATCTGCCCCGTGTCCGAGCAGGGACCGCCGCTCGTGCACAACGAAACCTGCGTGACGGTGTTCGTCGGGAAGTAGGCGAGGTGCCCGACGCTCACCAACAGCTCCAGGCACGGATTCGAGAGCTGGAGAAGGAGCTGCGCCACGCGCACCGCAGCGTGCGCCAGATGCAGATCCAGAGCGAGCGCTCCGAGACGGTCGCACTGCGCAGCCGCCTGGCGATCCTCGGGACCAACCGCGAGCTGCAGACGTCGGTGCTCGACCTCGAGCGACTGACTGCCGAGCTGCTCGAGGCCAAGTCGCGAGCCGAGCGTGCCAGCGAGGCCAAGGGACGTTTCGTGGCGACCATCAGCCACGAGCTGCGCACGCCGATGAACGGCATCCTCGGGACCGCGGAGCTCCTGCGGCACGCACACCTCGGGGAGGACGAGCGCGAGCTGGCCGACATCATCCACCGCTCCGCGCGGGGCCTGCTGCAGATCATCAACGACGTCCTCGACTACACCAAGATCGAGAGCGATCGGCTCGAGCTCGAGGAGGTCGACTTCGACCTGCACAAGACGCTGCGCGCCGTGGTCGACCTGGAGCTGAACGCGGCCCGCAAGTGCGAGCTGCAGCTCGGCCTGACCCTGACCCCCGACGTGCCCCAGGTCGTCACGGGCGACCCCGTGCGCCTGAGGCAGGTGCTCCTGAACTTGCTCGACAACGCGATCAAGTTCACGAACGAGGGCCGCGTGGAGTTGATCGTGGAGCAGGCGGGCGGGAGCGCCGACCGCACGCGCTTCACCGTCGAGGACACCGGTATCGGGTTCGACCCCGCCGTCACGTCGACGATCTTCGAGCCCTTCACCCAGGCGGAGAGCACCACGACGCGACGCTTCGGCGGGTCGGGACTGGGGCTGGCCATCTGCCGGCGCATCGTGAGCCAGATGGGGGGCCAGATCCGCGTGGCGAGCGAGCCGGGCCGCGGGAGCTCGTTCTCCTTCGAGTGCACCCTGCCACCCACGTCGTCCCCGGCCGGGAAGCTGCGGGAGAGCGACTCGGCCCTGCTGCAAGGAGCCCCGCTGGGCCTGCGCGTCCTCGTCGTCGACGACAATGCCGTGAATCGCCTGATCGCCCAGCGCATGCTCGCGCGGCTGGGCTGCGAGGCGGTTGCGGCCGAGGGCGGGCGCGAGGCTCTCCGCGCGCTGGAGAACGGGTCCTTCGAGGCGGTCCTCATGGACTGCTCGATGCCGAACATGGACGGCTTCGAGGCCACCGCGCGCATTCGCGAGCTCCCGGGCGACGCGGCGCGGGTCCGCGTCATCGCGATGACGGCCCACGCCATGTCCGGCGACCGCGAGCACTGCCTGAACCACGGCATGGACGGCTACCTGAGCAAGCCGATGCAGATGCGCGAGCTGCGCCGCGCCCTCCGCGCCCGCTCCGACTCGGACGAGGCGGCCGCCTAGCAGCCCATTGAAGAAGTCATCCAGCGCCAGACCCGCGTCCTCCACTCCGGTGCGGCACCTGA
>CAYGPA010000022.1:16671-23366 GCA_964351535.1 uncultured Planctomycetaceae bacterium | reverse complement strand
CGCTCGTCGAACCAGCGCGCGGCGCGCACGACGCGCGGGTGGTTGTGGCCGTGGTTCAGCGCCCCGTAGGAGGACACGAGGTCCAGCAGGTGCCGTCCGTCCGACGTCACGAGGTAGGCGCCCTCGGCGCGGACGATCCGGACCTGGTCGTAGCCGCCCAGGCGCATCAGCGCGATCAGCCCGGGGTTCAGGTGGGCGCGGTGCCAGTCGAGGATCGTCTCGGTCGGCAGGTCCGGAACGTCGTGCAGGCGGACCAGCTCGGCGGTGGCCGTTGCGTTGCTCAAGCGATGCGCTCCCGGCGCGTCGCGGCGCCGTAGGGGTACAGACGGAAGAAGTCCTCGAGCGCCGTGGCGGTCGCGAGGGCGTGGAAGAGGTCTCCGCGCACGTGGACGCGGCGTTCGAAGAAGAGCTCGGAGGGCCGCGCCTCGGCGCGCGCCACGGCCAGGAAGTCCGCGGCGGCGACGGAGTAGTCGTAGTTCCTCGAGGGCTGCGCGGCGGGCTCGACGCGCGTCAGACGACCGTCGACGATCGTCAGCCGCTGGCTGCCGGCGCCGGGGACGCTGACGGTGAAGTCCGCGCACAGGGTCTCGAGGCCCGGGACGAGGTTGCGGCCGCACTTCGGAGCGAGGAACCCGGCGAAGTACGCGCGGACCTCGTCGACCGCGGCCGGCGCGCGCTCGGGTCGGGCGGAAGCCTCCGCTTCGCAGGCCGCGGCGCGCCAGTCCTCGAGGTGCTGCTCGAACACGCGGCGCAGCCAGGCGGCGTCGGCCGGGACGTCGATGCGGAACGCGCGCTCGAGCTGCGCGCGGTCGAAGCGGCCGCGCAGTCCGTAGTAGGGCCGGTACACGGCGGAGCGGCGCGCCAGCAGCCGCTCGTAGCGGTCGGGGTCCTCGAGCGTCTCCACGAAGCTCACGCGCAGGCCCTGCAGGCACGCGTTGACGGCGCCCTGGACCTCGCGCATGCGGAACGAGCGCGGCGCGGTCAGGTGGAACGTGCGCTCGCCCGGCGCGGGTCGCGCGATCGACTCGACGAGCGCGCGCACGACCAGCTCGAGCGGCACGAGGTTCAGGCGCCCCTCGGGGTCGGCCTCGAGCCGCAGCGTTCGCTCGCGGTCGTCGCCGCGCCCCTCGAGGCCCGCGAGGACTTCGAGGTGCACCAGCGGCCCGGGCCCCGTCGCGAGGCCCGCGCGCGGGCGCTCGGGCAGTACGATGCCCGGACGCACGACCGTCAGCGGGACGCCGTGCTCCTCCGCGAACGCGCGCACGTGCTGCTCGGCCTCCAGCTTGGACTGCTCGTAGGCGTTGTTCGGGCTCTGCCCGAGGTCGACGTCCCGCTCGCGGAAGAGGCCCGCGTGGTCGCCGGCGACGTAGGCCGTCGAGGCGAGCACCAGCGGACATCCGGCGCGGGCCGCCAGCGCGGCCGCGCGCAGCGCGCCGTCGACGTTGGTCGGGCGGTAGTCCGCGACGTCGCGCGAGCCGAAGTCGGTGCGCGCGGCGAGGTGCACGACGCCGCTCAGCGAGCCCGGGAGCGCGCCCAGGTCCTCGGCGAGGTCGCGCTCGAGCACCGTGATCGAGCCGTCGTCCAGCGCGGCGCGCGCCGCACCGCGCAGCAGCGACTGCATGCGCTCGAAGGCCGAGGCGTGCTCGCCGCGGCGCACGAGCAGCAGCATGCGCCGGCGACCCGCCAGGCGTTCGACGACGTGCAGGCCGAGCCAGCCGGTGGCGCCGGTGACGAGCAGCGTCACGGCCGGGCCTCCGCGCCCGCGAGGCGCTCGAGGAAGACGCGGCCCCGCAGGCTGTTCGGGTTCAGCACCAGCGCGCGCTCGAGCGCCGCGTACGCGGCATCGACGTCGCCGACCGCGACGAGCGCCTGGCCCAGGAAGGCCCAGCCGGGCTCGAGGTCGGGGTACTCCTCGAGCAGCACGCGCAGCGCGTCGACGCAGCCCTCGAGGTCGCCCCCGAACGCCCCGGGCAGGTAGTAGAGGCGCTTCGCGAGCGCCAGCCGCGCCTCGGGCAGCGGACTGCGGCGCAGCAGCGCCTCGCTGTCCGGCCCCCACTGCAGGCCCGACACGACGCCGTCGATGCGGAACGCCAGGAGCTCGCCGGCGGTGAACAGGAGCTCCGGATCGTCCGGAGCGGTCTCCAGGCCGGCGCGCAGCAGCGGCAGCGAGGCGCGCACGATCGCGAGCCGCCGCTCGGTGGCGAGGTCCCGCGAGGCCGCGTCGGCGGCGGTGGTCTCGCGCAGCTTCCACGCGTCCGCGGCGGCGTGCGCCAGGCGGCCGAACTCGTGTAGCGTCGCGCGTTCGGCCTCCTCGCGGAACTCGAGCTCCTCGAGGCGCGCGCGCCAGAGCCGCTCGATGCGGGCCAGGTCGTAGCTCGCGATGGCCTGCCGGGCCTCCTCCGCGCGCGGGCGCGACGGCGCGTCGAACACGCGCAGCTCGGCCGTCGCGCTGGTGGCGCAGCCCGACGCGACCGACCACAGGGCCGGCGCGAACGCGAGGAGCGCCTCGCGCCTCACGCGGCCCCTCCGCGCGCGACGAGCTCCTCGGTCGCGCGAATCGTGGTGCGCACGGCGGCCAGGTAGGAGTCGCGCATGTGCTCGGCGAAGGCCCGCTCCTCGGCGCCTCCGGGCACGAGCCCGTCGACCTCGAGCCGGAACGTGAAGCGCAGTCCGAGGCGGTCGGACGCCTCCACGATGCGGTTCTCGATGGTGCCCAGGGCCGGGCCGCTGAGCCGTACGAAGCGCACGGCGACCCCCGGCTCGAACGTCACGCGCTCGCGCACGACGTCGCCGCGCAGCACGACCTCGCGGTCGAATCCGCTCGCGCGGCGCCGCAGGATGCGGCAGGCCGTGATCGCGGGCACGAAGGGCTGCGGGAACTCGGCCTTGCGGACGAGGCCTTCCCACAGCTCCTCGCGGGTGAGGCTCCGGACGGGTTCGGTGCGCGCCACCTCGAACATCACGCGCCTCCGTCCTCTTCGAGGCTGCGGGCGAAGGAGCGCACGAGCTCGCTCGGGTCGTCGGCGGCCAGGCGCCCCAGGACGGCGCGGGCCTCCTCGCCCCCGATCGCGGACAGCGCGTACGCCGCGTGCCAGCGCACCTCCTCGTCGGGGTCCCCGGCGAGCTGGGTGACGAGCGGGAGGGCCGTCGCGTCGCCCTGTTCGCCGACGGCGGCCAGCGCGGCGATCAGGGCCGGCCGCTCGTACTCGTCGGGGTGCTCCAGGATGTGGTGCAGGTGCGGGGTCAGCTCGTCCTCGTCGGCCGCGGCGTAGACCTCGACCTCGTCGACGGACGGGTCGTTCGCCTTCAGCAGGTCGAAGGACTGACACCCCGCGAGAACGGCGGCCGCGAGAAGCGTCGCCGCGGTGGACGGAGTCTTCATTGGCCGACCTCCTTCATGTCGCCGCGGATCGCGTCGACGAGCCACGCGGCCTCGGGGTTCTGCGGAGCCAGCTCGAGGCTCTTCTGCGACCAGAAGAGCGCCTGCGGCAGCATCTCCTTCTTGCGGTAGGCCGCGGCGAGGTACATCGCGACGCGGAAGTGGTCGAACGACTCCGCGACCTTGCGAAACTCGTAGAGCGCGAGGTCCAGGTCCCCGCCGACGAAGGCCGGGTTGTGGTAGTGCATGCGCGCCTGCGCGTAGAGCGCCCAGCCGTTCTTGCCGTCCATCTCCAGCGCGCGTTCGATCGACTTGCGCGCCTTGGGGCCCTTGGACATGCCCTTGATCATCCCGCGGATCTGGTACGACAGGAGCTCGCCGCGCACGCGCAGGATGTCCGAGTGGTCGGGGTGCGCCTCGGCGTACCGCTCGGCTGCGGCGAGGCCGCCCTCGGCCAGCTCGTCGAGGTCCGCGTCGCGCAGCACGGTCGGCATGTGCTCTTCGTCGTGACGTTCGAAGAAGCGCTGTACGACGAGCACGTCGAGGTAGCCGACGGCCAGCATGTAGTCGTCGCTCTCGAGCGCCTGCGGAGTACCGCGCCGCGCCTCGACGCGCTGAAGGCGCTCGAGCATCGCGTCCGCGTCGTAGCTCTCGAAGGCCTCGAAGATCGATCGCCCCAGGTCGTCGGACGACTCGAGCGCGGCGGCCACGGGGTCGTGATACTGCGGCTTGCGCGGGCGTCGCGAGTGCTGCGCGTGCGCGGTCAGGGTCAACGCGCCGACGAGCGTCGCGGTCAGGATGGCGTTCATGGATTTCACGGAGATCTCTCCTGTGCTTCGGTTCCGGTCGAAGCTTCCATTGCAGGCACTTCCCGGTCCGGGAGACGTTTCTCTTCGTTAATCGAACCGCGCGGCGGGGCGGGTCGATTACGGCTGCGTCATCGAGAGCGCGTCGAACGCCCGCAGGCCGTCCGAAGGCCGCGCGCATCCGCATCTTCGCCGCGGGGCTTACGGCAACGTAATCGCGCCGCGTCCCGATTCGCGGAGGCTCGCGGTGCCGTCCGTTCGCGAGCGCTCGGTTCGGCGCTCCGAACGCGTGCGAAGCCGCACCGGACGAACGGGTGCGACGGCGACGAAGCGGGCGCGATCAGCCCGCGGCGGCGTGCGAGGTGCGGTGCAGCGTCATGCGGAAGCGCGCGCCGCCGGTGGGCGAGTCCTCGACCGAGAGCTCGCCGCCCTGGTTCTCCACGGCCATGCGCACGATCGCCAGGCCCAGGCCGTAGCCGATGCGCTGACCGGCGACGCTGGGACCGCGGTAGAAGGGCTCGAAGATGCGGTCGCGGAGTTCCTCGGGGATGCCGGGTCCGGAGTCGTCGACCGTGACCGTCACGGCGCCGTTCTCGCCCACGATCCGGACGCGCACGGTGTCACCGGCGGAGCTCCACTTGATCGCGTTCTCCGTCAGGTTGCGCACGGCGCGCAGCGCGCCCTCGCGATCGCCGTGCATGCGCGTGTCGCCCGCGGACTCGAGCTCGAGCTGGACGCCGCGCTGCTCCGCCGACGCGCGCTCGCGCTCCAGCCGCAGCTGCGCCTCGCGGCCGAAGTCGAAGTCCTCCTCGACGGGCTCGAGGGGTGCCTGACGGGGCGAGCAGATCGAGACGAGGTTGTTCACCGCGTCGCCGAGCTCGCGCAGCTCCTCCAGGTGGGAGTTCAGCACCTCGCGGTAGGCCTCCGGCTCGCGCCGCGAGAGCAGCGCGACCTCCGTCTCCCCCACCAGGTTCTGGATCGGCGAGCGCATCTCGTGGGCCAGGCCGGCGGTGAAGAGCTTGGCGTCCTCGCGCTCCTTGCGCGTGCGCTCCAGCAGGTCCTCGAGGGCGTCGACGACCTCGCGCATCTCCTCGGGGAGGTTGCTGGAGGTCAGCGACACCGTTCCGGCGGTCCCCGCCTGGCGCGTGCGGTCGGCGATCTCGTGCAGCATGCGACAGCCGCGGCGGATGAACTGGCGGCCGACGAGCAGCGCCAGCAGCGCGCTCACGGTGATCAGGGAGCCCGCGATGATCCCGTAGCGGCGCAGGATCGCGACCTGCTCCGAGCCGTCGAGCACGAGCCCGACGATCAGGTCCTCGCCCATCTCCTCCGAGCGCCAGCGCCGGTCGCCGTCCACGCGGAACGACTGCCCGCGCGGCTCGCTCGCGGGGATGCCCGGCCGGATGAGGCGCTTGGCGCCGAAGCGACCCCAGACCTCGCCGGTCCGCGCGTCCCACACGCGCCAGCCGAAGGGGTTGATCGCGTGGTGCTCCTGCAGCTCCACGGCGATGGCCTCGAAGGCCTCGTGACCGCCCGGGGAGTTGACGTACAGCGCGACCATCTCGTCGATCTCCTCGACGAGCAGCGCGTCGAGCTCGCGCTGGACCGACTTGTGCAGGTACCAGGCGCTCGTCCCCGCGATGCCGAGCACGAGCACCAGGGTGCTGACCGTGAACGTCCAGGTCAGGCGCGTGGCCAGGGACCAGGTGTCGGCCTTCATCCTCCGCGCCCCTGGTCGGGGTCGATCGCGTAGCCCTGCCCGCGCTTGGTGCGGACCAGGGAGGAACCGCAGGCCTCGAGCTTGCGGCGCAGGCGCGCCACGTGCACCTCGACGATGTTGGTCCCCGGGTCGAAGTCCATGCCCCAGACGTCGCGCAGGAGCGTCGTGCGCGACACGTAGCTGCCGCGCGCGAGCCACAGCGTGCGCAGCAGGTCGAACTCGCGCGGCGTGAGGTCCACGGTGCGCTCGCCCTTCGACAGGCGGCGCGCGTCGAGCTCGAGCACCAGGCCGTCGAGCTCGAGCCGGTTGGACGGTGCGTTGCGGCGCGCGACGGCCTCGATGCGCGCGAGGAGCTCGCTGAACGCGAAGGGCTTGATGACGTAGTCGTCGGCGCCGAGCTGCAGGCCGCGCACGCGCTCGTCGACGGCGTCGCGCGCGGTGACGAACACCACGGGGACGTCGCGCCCCTTCTCGCGCAGCTCCGCCAGGAAGTCCCAGCCGGTCTTCACCGGCATCATGACGTCGAGCAGGACGACGTCGAAGGGCTCCTGGGAGGGGTCCTCGACGAGCTTCAACGCCTCTTCGCCGTCGCCGGCGACCTCGCACTCGTGGCCCGACTCGCGCAGGCCGGCCGAGACGTACCCGCGGAACTTGGGGTCGTCGTCGACGACGAGGAGCCGCAGCGGGCGGGAACCGGTCTGGGCGGGAAGATTCATCGTTCGAGCTCCGATCGCGGGCCGCACGAGCGCGGCGCGCTGCCCTCAAGGATAGACCGCGCCGCCGCGAGGTC
>CAYGPA010000022.1:0-16571 GCA_964351535.1 uncultured Planctomycetaceae bacterium | reverse complement strand
CGCAGTCGACCTCGAGCAGGCCCAGCATCGTCGGCAGCACGTCGATCAGGCCGACCGCCGCGTCGACGCGCCGCCCCGCCGGGATGCGCCCGGGCCAGGCGAGGACGAGCGGGACGTGCACGGCCTCCTCGAAGAGATAGATCCCGTGGCCGCCCCAGTCGTGGTCGTCGAGGCCCTCGCCGTGGTCGGACGTCACGATCGAGAGCAGACCCGGTTCGCGGGCGCGCGCCTCGAGGGCCGCCAGGACCCGCGCGACCTGCTGGTCCGCGTAGTAGGTCTCGGCATCGTAGCGCGCGATCTTGCGGGAGCGCTGGTCGTCCTCGGCAGGCTCGGCGGGCCGGCCCGGGCCGAAGAGGCCGTCGAACTCGTCGCCCAGCACGGCCTGCAGCGCCTCCTTCGACGGCTTGTACGGGTTGTGGGGCTGGTAGGAGTGCAGCCAGAGGAACACGGGCTCGTCCGCGGGTTGCGCGCCGAGCCACTCCAGCGCGCGCTCGGCCGTGTACTCCGCGCGGCGGTCGAAGTCGCCGTGCACGGGCTCGTCCTGGACGAACTCGCGCCGGGTCGAGGAGGCCTGCTCGGGCACGAACTCGTCGTCGAACGCGTCGAAGCCCTGGGCCATCCCGACCTCGGCGCTGACCATCCCCGAGCTCGCGAAGCCGCCGGTGCGGTAGCCGACCGAGCGGAGCATCTCCGCCAGCGTGACGACCTCGCCCTGCAGCTCCCAGCGGTTGCTCAGCACGCCGTGCTCGTCGGGGTAGAGCGACGTGAAGAGCGTGGCGTGCGACGGCCCCGTGGTCGGCGTGACGGCGTAGGCCGTCTCGAACAGCACGCCGGCCGCGCCGACGCGGTCCAGCGTCGGCGTCGTCGGGCGTGCGTAGCCGTAGGACGAGCAGTGGTCGGCCCGCAGCGTGTCGAAGGTCACGAGCAGCACGTCGGGCAGGCGCGCGGGCTCGGGAGCCGTGCAGTCCGCCTCGCCGAGCGGAGCGGACGCGGAGGACCCCCCGCAGGCCGCGAGGGTCAGCACGAGGGCACCGGGAAGCAGTCGCCTGGACACGGACTCAGCCTACCGCACGCGCGCGCAGGTACGAGCGCGATCCCGCCGCGCTCGACGGGCGGAGGGCGCTCAGGGCGCGTCGTAGCAGCCCGACTCGACCGTGCCCGCGCGCGCGGTGCCGGTCAGGTCGACGGCCTCTTCCCACAATACGTCGCCGCTGGCCGGGATCGCGCCGGCGCCCGCCGGCCGCGCGTCGCGCCGGTTGGCCGCCCAGGTCACGTCGACGAAGTCGGAGAGTCCGTTGCCGGCCGCGAAGCCCCCCGCGGTCCCGACGACCGAGCCGAAGGTCAGGTTGCCGACCACCTGGACGCCCGCGGAGCCGTTCGCGAAGCGCAGCGCGTCGTTGTTCAGGCTGTAGCAGACGTTGTTCGCGAACACCATGCCGGGCCGGCCGCCCCACGCGGACAGGTTCACGGCGCGCCCGGAGTTGATCACGGTGTTGTGCACGAAGACGAGGTCGCGACTCTGGCCCTGGTGATCGTGGCTGGAGAAGCCGACCGCGCCGTTCAGGATCAAGTTGTTGCGCACGATCGCCTCGCCCTGGATCTGCACGACGTTGTCGTTCGAGTTGTAGCAGACGTTGCGCTCGACGACGTTCGGCGCGTTGCCGTCGGTGCCGTACACGAGGATGCACGGATAGTTCGTGTCGTGGACGAGGTTCTCGACGATGCGGTTGTCGTAGGAGCCCTGCTTCAGCTCGATCCCGTCGCCCTGCGACCCGCCGCAGTCGTAGACGTGATTCTGCGCGATGACCGAGTGCGACATCACGTGTACGGAGTTGTTGGCGCCGAGGTACATCCCCTCGCCCGTCCCGCCGGTGTCGTGGATCTCGTTGCGCGTCAGGTAGACGTAGGCGGAGTCGTGCGAGTTCACGGCCAGCGCGTTGTCCTGGCAGTGGTGGATGTGGCAGTCGTCGATCTGCACGTTCTGGACGTCGTGCATGCGCAGCGCGATCGAGCCGCCGGTGATCTCGAGCCCCTCGAGCCGCAGGAAGCGCGCCCCGCCGTTCTGCCCGACGTTGACCGTGTTCTGGCCGGCGTCGACGCGCGTGATGACGGGCGTCGCGCCGGCCTGGGCCGCGACGACGATCGGCTGCGCCGCGGTCCCGATCAGGTCGATCGAGAAGTACGAGTTCACGGCGAAGGTCCCCGAGCCGACCTCGAGCCGGTCCCCGGGCTGGAGCGCCTGCACGGCCGACTTCAGGGCGGCGCCGTTGGCCGCATCGGTCATGCCGGAGTCGTGGTTCAGCGTCAGCACCTGGACCGGCGCGGCCGAGGCCCACGGCGGGTCGTAGGTGCTGCCGCCCGCACCGGCGGTTCCCCCACCGCCGCCGCCTCCTCCCCCGCCGCCACCGCAGGCGGCGAGGAGGAGGAGGAGGGTCACCCCCACCGGCGTCCGGAGGGACACCCGCGGTTCGCGCTCTCGCGCACCCTGCTTCTGCTTCGCGATCCCCATGACGGTTGCCCCGTCTGGCCCTGCTCTTCGACCGCGACGCCGGCGGGAATCCACGCGTCCGTCGATTGTCGGGGTAAGGGATTCGTTTCGCGCGCGGAGCGCCGAAGTCGCGAGTTTTTCGACACCGCGTCCCGCGCCGCGCATCGGACGTTTCGAGGTCACACGGGTGCGGGCGGGAGCGTACGCTGCGCGCCCCCTCGGAACGGAAGGTATCGGATGGCTGAGAAGAGTCCCCACGTCGCGATCCTCGGCAACGGAGTCACGGGCATCACCGCGGCCCTGCGGCTGCGCAAGAAGCAGCCGGACTGGCGCATCACGGTGATCTCGGGCGAGTCGAAGTACCACTACTCGCGCCCGGCGCTGATGTACGTGTTCATGGGCCACATGCGCTACGAGGACACGAAGCCCTACGAGGATTCCTTCTGGGACGAGCAGCGCATCGACCTCGTGCGCGACTGGGTCGTGCGCATCGACACCGAGTGGAAGCGGCTCGAGCTGCACCGCGGCGAGCCGCTGCCCTACGACAAGCTCCTGATCGCGACGGGCTCGAAGACCAACAAGTTCGGCTGGCCGGGCCAGGACCTCGACGGCGTGCAGGGCCTGTGGGACCTGCGCGACCTGAAGCAGCTGTACGCGACCTGCGAGCGCACGCGCCACGCCGTCGTCGTCGGCGGCGGCCTGATCGGCATCGAGATGGCCGAGATGGTGCACTCGCGCGGCATCCACGTGACGTTCCTGGTGCGCGAGGAGTCGTACTGGAACAACATCCTGCCGGACGAGGAGTCGGCGATGATCAACCGGGTCATCCGCGAGGCGGGCATGGACCTGCGCCTCGGGACCAACCTGCGCGAGATCGTCGACGACGGAGCGGGGCGCGTGAAGGGCGTCGTCGTCGAGGAGACCGGCGAGACGATCGACTGCCAGCTCGTGTGCCTGACGCCCGGCGTCTCGCCGAACGTCGACCTCGTGAAGGACACCGGCATCGAGACCGGACGCGGCATCCTCGTCGACTGGAGCCTGCGCACGAACGTCCCCGACGTCTACGCGGCGGGCGACTGCGCCGAGCTCGTGAACGCGGGCGACGAGCGCAACACGATCCAGCAGGTCTGGTACACGGGCAAGATGCAGGGCGAGGTCGCGGGCGACGTGATGGCCGGCGAGCCGCGCAGCTACGACAAGGGCATCTGGTACAACTCCGCCAAGTTCCTGGACCTCGAGTACCACACCTACGGCAGCGTCAACATGAACGTGCCGGGCGAGCAGAACCTCTACTGGGAGCACCCGAGCCACCGCCACGCGCTGCGCATCGTGCACGAGCCCGGCGCCGGCGTGATCGGCTTCAACACGATGGGCCTGCGCTATCGCCACGAGGTGTGCGAACGCTGGCTGCGCGACAAGCGCGACGTGCCCTTCGTCCTCGAGCACCTCGAGGAGGCGAACTTCGACCCCGAGTTCTTCCGCCACCACGAGGCGGACATCCGCCGCACGCTGCAGGGACAACTGCGATGATCGACGCGAAGCTGCTCGAGTACGACTTCGACGAGGAGGCCGTGGGCTTCGACGCGCCCGCGACGCCGGTCGACGAGCCCGGCCTCTCCGGCACGCAGCGCCTCGCGCTCGCGCTGGTCGGCGCCGGCCTCCTGAACCTGATCGTGCAGTCCTTCGGCGGCACGCTGGCCGGCACGTGGGCGGGCTTCCTGTCGTCCTTCGGGCCGCTGTGCGTCGGCGCGGCCTGGTACTTCTGGCTGGACCTGAAGGACACGACGCCCGGCATCAAGCACGACGGCACGTTCTTCAAGAGCCTGACGGCGCGCGGCGCGCTGGGCTGGATCGCGGGGATCGTGATGACGGGCTTCTACGTCCTCATCTACTGGTATCCGCAGTACCTGGGCCACAGCGAACAGGGCGAGCCCACCGGGCTCGTGCGCGTGGTGGACCCGCTCGCCCAGCTCATGACCGGGTCGCACGCCTCGCAGTGGTTCCTCTACGGCGTGCTGTACACGTTGTCGATCCTGATCTTCGGCGTGCGCATGCTGATGAAGTATCGCCACAACCGATACCAGCAACTGCGCACCGCGAGCGTCTCGTTCTTCCAGTTCGCTTTCGCGTGGTTCTTGCCCAACCTGCTCGTGTACTTCCAGAAGCCGTACATGGAGTTCAACGGCGTCTGGCCGCTCAAGTACGACTACCTCTGGCCCTCCAAGGTCGGCGAGTTCCAGAACGCCGGCGCCCTCGGCACGTTCCTGCTCTTCTGGGCGTTGATGGCGGCGCTGGTGGCCACGCCCGTGCTCACGTACTTCTACGGCAAGCGCTGGTACTGCTCGTGGGTCTGCGGCTGCGGCGGCCTGGCCGAGACGCTGGGCGACCCGTTCCGGCAGCTCTCGGACAAGTCGACGCGCGCGTGGAAGATCGAGCGCTGGCTGATCCACTCCGTGCTCGGGATCGTGCTGCTCGCCACGCTGCTGCTGTGGGTCGACCACCTGGCAGACGGCGGCGTCCTGGGCAGCTGGAGGGAGAAGGTCAGGTGGTCGTACGGCTTCTACATCGGCGCCGTGTTCTCCGGCGTCGCCGGCGTCGGCTTCTACCCGCTGCTCGGCAACCGCGTGTGGTGCCGCTTCGGCTGTCCGCAGGCCGCCATCCTGGGTCTGATCCAGCGGATCTGGTCGCGCTTCCGCATCACGACCAACGGCGGGCAGTGCATGTCGTGCGGCAACTGCTCGACCTACTGCGAGATGGGCATCGACGTGCGCGAGTACGCCCAGCGCGGCGAGAACATCGTGCGCGCCTCGTGCGTCGGCTGCGGCGTCTGCGCCGCGGTGTGCCCGCGCGGCGTGCTGAAGCTCGAGAACGGCGCCCCGGGCGACCGCTTCGACGGCGCCGAGTCCCCGGTCACGGCGTTCCTCGCCTCGCGCGGCCTGCCGGACCGCAACGGCGCCTGAGCGCCGCCCCGCGGCCGCGACCGGTCGGACCGGCTTGGCCGGGCCGACCGTCTACTCGCCCGAGGGGCCGGTAGCGGCGTCGGACTCGGCGGGCATCGCGTCCTCGAGCGCCGCGCGCGCCGCGGTGGCCCAGTCCACGAGCAGCGTCTTCTGCTCGTCGGAGAGCTTCGCGCCGCGGTGCAGGTACAGGTACTTGTCCAGCGGCATCGAGCCGCTCTCGACCTCGTCGACGAGCTCCTCGAGCTTGTGGTCCTGCTTGCCGACGCCGTACGTCGTCCAGTCGGAGAAGTTCAGGTGCTCGCGCCCCTCCTCGACGTCGTGCTGCAGGAGCCACGAGGCCGGAAAGAGGTAGGAGTACCACGGCCACACCGTCTCGTTGGAGTGGCAGTCGTAGCACGACGTCCGCAGCACGGCGTCGACGGCCGCGGGCGCGTCGAGGTCGCCGGCGACGGGCGGGTTGTCGCGATCCACGGGCTTCACGACCTGGGCCAGGACGATCGAGAGGATCAGGGCGATCAGCCCGAACTTCATGAGGTGCTTCACGGGTCGCGGTTCCTTCGTGCTGAGAGGCTCGAACGTGCAGGACTACTCGGGCCAGGCGCGGTTATCCAGACTCTGCTCGAATTCTGCCCAGTGCTCGTCCGCGGGTCGACCGTCGTCGATCCGTTTCCAGACGAGCAGGGCGCGTGCCTCGGGATCCTCCGCCGTCGCGGTGATGACGTGCAGCTCGGGGGCGTAGCGATCCCGGGGCTTGCGGCGCTTCCACTTGGCCGCCTCCTTCTCGACGTCGCGGCGCATGCGCGTGCCCCAGTAGATCTTGACCTCGAGGTAGTCCGGATCGTACTTGGTGAAGAACTCGGGCAGCACGCCCTTGTCGTGCCCGGGAGAGTTGCGCGTGGGGTCCTTGGCCTCCTGTAGGGCCACCTCGTGGTTCACGAGGCCGGCCTTGTCGTACAGGAAGAGGTCCGAGTAGTACCCGAAGTTGCCGATCGCGCCGGCCACGACCGTCGCGTCGGGCGCCGCGATGCGCTTCATGTCCTGGCCCTTGATGCGCCAGCGCACGCAGTTGTCGTCCATGTACTTCCACTGCTCCCACTCGCTGACGTGGCGCTTCACGTTGTGGCGGAAGTGGAACTGCTCGCGGAACGACTTGGGGACGAGGTGCTCGTTGAACGCCGGCAGCAGCCCGACCGCGACCACCGCCGCGGTCAGAACGCCCGCGAGGGCCCGGCGCGCGGTCTGCGTGGACCACACGGCATCCAGCAGCAGCGCGAACAGCACGCCGTTGAACGCGAGCCCCGGGACCAGGAAGCGCCCCATCGCCATGAAGTCGCCGCCGACGACCACCGGGTACAGGAAGAAGCCGAACGCCATGGCCGCCGTGGCCAGCGCGGGAAGCCACCAGCGCTTGCGCAGGCACGCGAACAGCCCCGGCACGAAGAGGAGGGGCGTCAAGAACGTCGCCAGGTAGACGACCAGGTAGCGCCAGCCGCGAGCCGCCACGGGCGCGGAGAAGCCGACCTTGGCGTACGCCGTGTTCGGCATCGGCAGGCCGTAGTACGAGTAGCGCCAGGCGAAGTAGGAGCCGAACACGACGCCCAGGATCGCGACGTACGCGACCAGGGGCTTGACGAAACGCTTGCGCTGCAGCGCGCGCACCAGCACCGCGATCACGAGGACCACCAGCGCCCAGGCGAAGCCCTCGACGCGCACGAGCGCCATGGTCGTCGCCGCGAGGCCGCCGCCGACCCCGTCGAGCTCGTCGCGCAGCACGAGGCGGTCGAACGTGACGAAGAGCAGCCACGCGAACGGCATCGTCGCCAGGCCGCCGGTCGACCACACCGCGAACGGCGGGAAGCAGCCCAGCGCCAGCGTGCCGAGCCACGCCGCGGGCAGGCCCAGCCCGAAGCGGCCGAGCAGGACGCGGTAGAAGCTCCACAGGAGGCCCGTGCCGCACAGGAACGACAGCAGCGGCATCCAGAAGCCGACGTCGCCCTCGAAGCGCTCGACCGCGGCCGCGATCACGGTCCACAGGAAGTTGCTGTAGCCCTCGACCGGCGGCTCGACGCCGAGGTTGTACCGCAGCCCCAGACCGCGCGCGAAGTTGCGCGCGTAGCGGAACGAGATGTACGAGTCGTCGGTGACGAACCAGAACTTGCGCACGAGCCACGCGTAGGGCAGCCACGCGAGGACGAAGGCCAGCACCTCGTTCGCCTTGGTGCGCGCTCGCGTCGTGGACCCGTTTCCGGATCGCCTGGTTCCGGAGTCGGCGGGTGTCATTCGGGGGGGACGGAGTCCGAGGAGCTCGCGGGGGGCCTGTCGCCGTTCCGCGGCCGGATTCTAGCCTGCCCGAGGATCGCGGCAAGCGCCGCACCGGCCCGTCTCGACGCGCGCGGGGACTGCTATGCTGCCGCCGCGATGAACCCGGCCCGCGTCACCGTCCCGCTCCTGCTCGCCTGCCTGCCCGGCGCTTGTTCGACGGACTCCGCCGAGGAGCTGAGCGGGCCCGGCGCGCCCCGGAACTGGATCCTGATCTCGCTCGACACCCTGCGGCCGGACCGCCTGGGGGTCTACGGTCACGACCGCGACACGTCGCCGGCGCTGGACGCGCTGGCCGCGGAAGGAGTCGTCTTCGACGACGCGATCGCCACGTCCCCGTGGACGCTCCCGTCGCACGCGAGCCTGCTGACCGGCCTGTACCCGAACCGCCACGTCGTGCGTGACCACGACTCCCTGCTGCCGGCGGACGTGCGCACGGCGGCCGAGGTCCTCGCGGCGGCGGACTTCACGACGATGGCCGTCGCGAGCTCGCCGCTGCTCGGCCCGGAGTACGGCCTCGCCCGCGGCTTCGAGCGCTTCCGCATGTGCTCGCCGTTGGGCGAGAGCCTCGGTGCGTACCGCCGGGTCGAGAACCGCGCCCGGGCCGTCACGGACGCGGCCCTCGAGCTGCTCGAGGCGCGCGGCGACGACCCGTTCTTCCTCTTCCTCCACTACTACGACGCGCACACCGACTACGCGCCGGACCCGCAGTACCGCGAGCGCTTCGTCGACACGCCCGCGGGCGCGCTCGACGGCCGCATCGAGAGCCTGAGCGCCGTGCGCAGCGGCCAGCTCTTCCCCGGCGCGGAGGACGTGGCCCACGTCGTGCAGCTCTACGACGCGGAGGTCCGCCAGCTCGACGACCAGCTCGCGCGCCTCTTCGACTACCTCGCGAAGTCCGGCCTCGACGAGGACACGCTCGTCGTCGTCACGTCCGACCACGGCGAGGAGTTCCTGGAGCACGGCTCGGTCCTGCACAGCCGCACGTACTACGAGGAGGTGATCCGCATCCCGCTGATCCTGCGCGGCCCAGGCGTCGCCGCGGGCCGGCGCGCGAGCGGCCTCGCGAGCCTCGTGGACGTGCTGCCCACGGCGTTGGGCCTGCTCGGAATCCCGGTGCTCGCCGAACTCCCCGGGCGCGACCTGCTGGGGCCCGCGGACCCCGAGCGCGTCGTGTTCGCCGAGGGCGACTACCTGAACGAACGCGGAAACACGTTTCGCATGGCCCGCTCCGCCGACTACAAGCTGATCCACAACGCCTACTCGGGACAGTCGCGCCTCGTCGACTTCGCGTGGGACCCCGACGAGCGCCGCGACTCCACGGGGCGCGCCCCCGAAGCCGTCGCCGAGCTGCGGGCGCACCTCGACGCCTACCTGGCCGAGAACCGCGAGCCCGGAGTCGCGCCCGAGGCGTCCGAGGAACGCCTCGAGCAACTGCGCCAGCTCGGCTACGTCCGCTGACGACCATGACCAAGACCTTCGACCGGATCGACTGGTACGACACGCCGCTCTACTACGACATCGTGTTCGAGGAGGACACGCGCACCGAGGGCCTGTTCCTGGAGGCGGTGTCGGACCTCTACGGCACGTCGCGGGGCCGCCGCGTGCTCGCGCCGGCCTGCGGCAGCGGGCGGCTGCTCGAGGAGATGGCCGCGCGCGGCTGGCGCGTCACCGGCTTCGACCTGAGCGCGCCGATGCTCGCCTTCGCGAAGAAGCGCCTCGCGCGCCGCAAGCTCGCCGCCACGCTGTTCGAGGCGCGCATGCAGGACTTCCGCACGCGCGGCAAGTTCGACCTGGCCCACTGCCTCGTCAGCACGTTCAAGTACCTCCTGACCGAGAAGGACGCGCGCGCCCACCTGAAGAGCGTCGCGCGCGCGCTGGCCCCCGGCGGGATCTACGTGCTGGGCTTCCACCTGACGCAGTACGGCTACGAGAAGCGCGCGCGCGAGCGCTGGGTCGGCCGCCGCGGAGCGACGAAGGTCACGTGCAACATCCAGAGCTGGCCCGCCGACACCGCCGCGCGCACCGAACGCGTGCGCTCGCGCGTGGTCGTCGAGGAGCGCGGCCAGACCCGCCGCCACGAGACGGAGTGGACCTTCCGCACCTACGACGCCTCCGAGGTCCACGCCCTGCTCGCCGCGGTCCCCGAGCTCGAGCTCGTCGCCACGTACGACTTCTCCTACGACCTCGCCGCCGAACGCGACCTGACCGACGACCAGCTCGACAACGTGCTGATCCTGCGCCGCCGGGGCTAGGTCAGTTGATCCGCCACCCGCGCCGCGTTGGCCATCAGCGTGAAGGTCAGGTTCTTGGCCGGCAGGAACGGGAAGGTCGTGCCGTCGACGAACCAGAGGTTCTCGAGGTCGCGCGCGCGGCAGTCCGGCGTGGTCGTGTGCGGGCGGTCGTCGGTCGTCATCGGGAGCAGGCCCGCGTAGTGGACGCTCGCCCCCATCGGCCGCACGTGCATCATGCCCGGGGGGACGATGCAGCCGAGCTTGCGCAGCACGCGCTTGGCCGTGCCCAGGGCGTGGCGCAGGTTGCGCGGTTCGTCGGGGGAGGGCTCGTAGTGCACGCGCAGGCGCGGCGTGCCCGCGGCGTCGTCCTCGAGGCCGACCCAGCTCGTCGAGCGGCGATCGTCGTGCAGGTTGACGTTCAGGATGCCGAGCGCGGCGTGGACGTTCTTGAAGATGAAGAGCGACGTGCGCAGGTCGAAGGGCACGCTCTGGACGATCGGGTGGATCAGCGCGGTCTTCAGCGTCGTCACGAGGCCGTGCACGTACTCCTTGGGCCGCGCGGCCTCGAGGCCCAGGGCGAGCTGGTGGTACTGGAAGCTCTCGGGCTCGTAGGGGCGGCGCAGCATCGCCATGTTGACGAACGGCATCAGGACCTGGCGGTTGTCCATCAGGCCCTCGAGGCGCGGAACCGCGGCGCCGGAGCGGCGCAGGGACTCGAGGTAGATGCCGCACGAGGACAGGCTGCCCGCGCCGAGCACGAGGCGCTCGACGGCGTGCTCCTCGACCTCGCCGTCGCCGCGCACGGCCGTCACGCGTCGCACGGCGCCGTTCGACGACTCGAAGTGCGTCACGCGGCGGTCGGGCAGGTACTCGAAGCCCTCGCGCTGCATCAGCGCCAGCAGCGTCACGCGCGGCGTGTACAGCGAGTGCGTCGGGCACCCCCACAGGCAACGGCCGGTCTTCGAGCACGCCGGGCGCCCGTCGTGGTCGCGCGTGATCGTCGCCGAGCGCGTGCGCCCGATCGAGACGCCGCGCGCGCGGATCCAGTCGCGCTTCTTCTGGTAGCGGTCGTAGAGCTTCTGCGCGTGCTCGTCGAGCGGCAGCGGCTCCATGAGGTGCGCGTGCACCGGCGTGTACCGCGTGAGATCGTCGTCGGCGCCCTGGATGCCGATGCGGCGCGCGACGAGGTCGTAGTAGGGGCCGAGCTCCTCGTAGCCGAACGGGAAGTCCTCGAGCTCGGCCTCGTTGAACGGGAACGAGCCGCCGGTCCAGGCCTGCGCCAGGCCGCCCTGGGCGAAGGAGAAGAGCGGCGCGAACCCCGTGGACTTCCACGAGAAGTCCGGCACGTCGTCGAACACGTAGGCCTTGCCGGGCGGAAAGCCGTAGTACTCACCCGCGTCGCCGGGAAACAGCACCGACGAGTAGTCGCGGCCCAGGAAGTACTCCGCGGGGTCCTCGAGCTCGCGCTTCAAGCCGGCGAAGGAGAGCTCGGGCGCGACGACCTCGGGCGGCGCGTGGCCGACGTCGAGCATCGTGACGCGGTGCCCCGCGTCGAGCGCCGACTGCGCGAAGTGCAGCGCGCTGGGCCCCGAGCCGACGACGTGCAGGTGCAAGCCCATGCTAGTCAGCGCTCCGACCGGAGAGCGCCAGTCGCGCGGGAAGCAGCACGAGCGTCGCGCCCGCGAGGCGCAGCGCGAAGAGCGCCATCTCGGCCGTCATGCGCACGAGGAAGCCCGCGCGCGAGCCGGGCTCGACGCGGTCGACGAGCACGTCGGTCGGCGCGCGGCTCTCGAGGATCGCGAGCAGCAGCACGAGCTTGCGGCGCAGCAGCCCGCCCTTCGCGAAGAAGCGCGCGTAGCCGTCGATCCAGCGCGCGCGCACCGTCCCGTCGGCCGACCAGCGCACGAGTGCGGCGTCGAAGCCGTCGGCCGCGCCCCCCACCGCGCCCTGCGCGTGCGCGTCGAGGTACTTGCCGCGCACGTAGTCGTCGGCCTCCACGCCGGCCAGGTACCGGACGAAGACCTCGCACTCGCGCCCGAGCGTCGGCGCGTCCGCCGTCACGCGAGGCTCCCGACCCAGTCGGCGATCATCCCGTCCACGCCCGTGCGCGGGCGCACGCCGTCGACCTCCGGCACGTCCTCGGCGCACACGCCGTCGAAGGCGAAGGCGCAGAGCTGGCCGGCCGTCAGCGGCAGCACGCCGATCAGCGGCTCCTCGATGCGGCGCAGCACGGCGATCGGTAGCTTCAACGGCAGGTGCAGCACGGGCCCGGCGGATCCGCGCGCGGCGACGCGCATGCGCCGCAAGAGATCCTCGATCGACAGCACGTCCGGTCCGCCGAGGTCGACCGTCTGGCCGTCGAACCGGCCGGCGTGGACCAGCGCCGCGAGGTACTCGGCGACGTCGCGCACGTGCACGGGCTGGACGCGGATCAAGCCGTCACCGAAGACCGGCAGGAAGGGCGCGCGCGCGAGCTTCCCGAGGTTGTCCGCCTGGGCGGAGTCGCCGCCCAGCACGATCGTCGGGCGCACGATCGCGAACGGGATCCCGGCGGCGCGCACGAGCTCCTCGGCGGTCTCCTTGGCGCGCGCGTAGGGGTAGGCGCTCTTGTCCGGATAGGTGACGGCGATCGTGCTGACGAAGAGGAAACGCTGCACGCCCGCGGCGCGCGCGCGCTCGATGAGGTCGCCCGTGGCGTCGGCGTTCGCGCGCTCGAACTCGGCGGCCTTGGCCTTGCCCGTCCGCGCGGCGGCGTGCACGACGCAGTCGACGCCGGCGAGCTCGGCCTCGTAGGTCTCCGGCCGCTCGAGATCCCCGCGCACGAAGCGCGCGCCCATCGGCGCGTCCGCGGGACCCCCACCGCGCGCGAGACAGACCACCTCGACGCCGGGGCCGGTCGCCAGGAGGGGCAGCAGTCGCGAGCCGATGAAACCGGTCGCTCCGGTCAGGAAGATGCGCTGGTTGGGCATGGGCGACGAGGGTCGAGGATGCGGGTACGCGGGAACGCGCGATCGGGGGCTCGGCCATTCAGCAACGCGGCGGCGCGCGAGTCAACGTCCGCTCCGGCGCGGACGGCGAGCTTCCGCGACTCCCGGCCGGTATGCTGAGTGCCGCACGCGGCACCTCCCCCCGACCCCGACGACGAATCCCATGGACGTACGCGACTACAACCGACGCATGTGGGACCGACAGGTCCAGCGGGGCAGCCAGTGGACGGTGCCGGTGACGCCCGAGGAGGTCGCCGCCGCGCGCACCGGCAAATGGGCGATCCAGCTGACGTCGCGCTCGCCCGTGCCGCGCGAGTGGTTCCCGCCCCTCGAGGGCGCCGACGTGCTGGCGCTCGCCAGCGGCGGCGGCCAGCAGGGCCCGATCCTCGCCGCCGCGGGCGCGCGGGTCACCGTGTTCGACAACTCGCCGGCCCAGCTCGGGCGCGACCGCGAGGTGGCCGAGCGCGAGGGCCTCGAGATCGCGACCCTCGAAGGCGACATGGCCGACCTCGGCGCCTTCGACGACGAGAGCTTCGACCTGGTCTTCCACCCCTGCTCGAACAGCTTCGTTCCCGACGTGCTCCCCGTGTGGCGCGAGGCGTTCCGCGTGCTCCGCCCGGGAGGCTTCCTGCTCGCGGGCTTCGTCAATCCGGTCATCTACACGTTCGACCAGGTCGCCTTCGAACGCGGCGAGCTGCACGTCAAGAACACCATCCCGTTCTCCGACCTCGAGGACCTGAGCGAGGAGGACCGCGCGCACTTCGCCACGATCGACGAGCCGCTGAACTGGAGCCACACGCTCGAGACCCAGATCGGCGGCCAGCTCGCCGCGGGCTTCCACCTCGTGGGACTGCTCGAGGACCACGGCACCGACGCGCTGTCGAACTTCATGAAGACCAACCTCATGACCCGCGCGGTCAAGCCCACGTGACCCCCGCCCGCCCCGTCGCCCCACCCTCCGCGCTTCCCGCTTAGGCTGTCTGCATGCCGCGCCTGGCCGGACACGACGTCGAGGGGATCTCGATCGGGGGGATCGAGACGTGTCTCGAGCTGCCGCGGTTGAAGCTCGCGTTCGACATCGGGCGGTCGCCGCTGTCGGCGGTGCTGCGGCCGACGATCCTCTTCACGCACGCGCACATGGACCACCTGGGCGGCGTCGCGCACCATGCGGCGACCCGGGCGCTGCGGGGGATGCCGCCGCCGACGTACGTGGTGCCGCGGCAGAACGCGGCGGACGTCGAGGCGCTGTTCGACGTGTGGCGC
This sequence comes from uncultured Planctomycetaceae bacterium, assembly GCA_964351535.1. GTDB lineage: Bacteria > Planctomycetota > UBA1135 > UBA1135 > JAUIDW01. The sequence goes on along the minus strand of CAYGPA010000022.1, from coordinate 2,320 downwards.
CGGCTGGACGGGTCGGACCTGCCGTTCGAGCTCGTGCCGCTCGTGCCCGGCGAGGAGTGGGAGCTGCCGAACAAGATGATCGCGCGGCCGTTTCGCTCCGTGCACCGCGTTCCCACGCAGGGCTACGGGCTGTGGAGCGTCCGGCGCAAGCTGCGGGCGGAGTTCGCGGGGCGCTCCGGGGACGAGATCCGGCGGCTGCGCGAGGCCGGGACGGCCGTGACGCGCGACGAGGAGACGTGCGAGGTCGTCTTCTGCGGCGACACGCAGATCGAGGTCGTCGAGCGCGAGGAGGTCGTGCGCACCGCGCGCCTCCTGATCCTCGAGTGCACCTTCGTCGACGACCGCGTCACCGTCGCGCAGTGCCGCGCCAAGGGGCACGTGCACCTCTACGAGATCGCCGAGCGCGCCGAGCTGTTCGAGAACGAGGCCATCCTGCTGACGCACTTCTCGTCGCGCTACCGCGCGAACGAGATCGTCCAGGCCCTCGACGAGCGCCTGCCGCCCGGGTTGCGCGCGCGGGTCACGCCGCTGCTCGGCGCGCACTGACCGGCGAACACGGGAGGGCGCGCACGGAGCGGCTACCAGCCGAAGAACTCGCGGATCAGCCAGCTCGCGGGCCTGTCCGGGGCCTTCTCGGCCAGCGTGCGCAGGGCCTCGGCGTCGGCGGCTTCGACCGCGGCCTGGAACTCGGCGCGCAGCTCCGAGGCGAAGCGGCCCTCGAGCCGCTCGAGCTTCGGCAGCAGGTCCGCGGCCTTCTCGACCTCCTGGCCGGGCTTCGTGCGCTTGCTCCACTTGTTGAGCTCGAGCAGAACCTTCTCCCAGTCCTTGGCGGCGTCGCTGCGCTGGACGAAGGAGAGCTTTTTCAGCGCGCGCTTGTCCGGCTCGCGGCCCAGCAGCGGAGCCCAGCCGAGCAGGATGTCCATCGCGGGCTCCGTGCCCTCGCGAACCAGCGTGTTGCCGGTCGACTCGAGCGAGTCGAGCGTCGACTCGAGGGCCTCGAGCTTGCGCCAGGCGTCGTCGACCTCGGCCACGGCGCCCTTCTTGAACTCGCGCGCCTCGAACAGGAGCGGCAGCGCCGTCGCCACGTCGCCGGTGCGCAGCGCGGGCAGCGCCTCGTCGGTCCACTTCGCGCGCCAGGGCTGCAGCGCGCGCAGCTTGCGGTTCTCGATCAGCTCGTTCAGCGGCGCGTCGAGGTACGTCTCGAGGCCGGGGTACCAGCCCTCGCCGATCTTGAAGCCCGGGTCGCCCTCCCAGGCGACCTTCTGGTCGATGTCGAGCAACAGAACGCGCGGGAGGTTGAACTTCGCGACGGAGTACAGCTCGAACGTGTCGCCGATCCCGATGCCCTCGCGCACGTCGACGCCGACCGATCCCGGGAACGGGTTCGCGAGCAGGTAGTCCTCGATCGAGTCGAGGTCGTTCGGCGAGCACAGGCTGAGGATCCGCAGGCCCACGTCGGCGTGCTCGTCGGCGAGCTCGGCGAGCCACTCGTGGATCGGGACGAGGTCGTTCTGCTGGATGCTCCACAGCACGAGGAGCTGCGGAACCGGCCCGGCCTCGGCCCAGTCGGTGCGCTCCTCCTGGACCCACTGCTCGACGCCGGGGAACGGCGGGACCATCCCCAGGAAGCTGCCGCCGACGCTGCCGCCGGTCTGGGCGCGGATCTCCTCGAGGCGCAGGTCGCGCAGCACGGTGCCCGACGGGTCGCCGGGGATCCGCGCCAGGAAGCGCACGTTGCGGTAGCGCGCGCGCCCGGGGCCGGTCAGGAGGCCGAGGCTGCCGCGCAGGAGCTCCTTGTTGGCGAACTCCTGCGTCGTGACGAACTCGTCGTCGAACCAGATGTCGACCGTGCGGCCCGACACGTCGATGCGCAGCTCGTGCCAGATGCCGGCCTGCGACTTCTCGGGATCGGGCTGCGTGTCGACCGGCGTGTGGCGCCACGTCTTGAACTCTTCACGGCCGAAGAACGTCACGAGGTCGACGAACCCCGTCGAGGCCCCGCCGTCGGTGCGCTCCTTGGCCGGGAACAGCACGACGGCGTGCAGGTTGGTGGCGCCCTTGCGGCCGAAGGTCAGCCCGGCGAAGGCGGACTTCCCGGGCTCGGCCTGGAGCTGGGCGGAGAACGAGAAGTCGCCCGACAGCACCTCGTCGAGCGCGATCGACGTGTACACGAAGTCGTGGGACGCGATGTCGGCCCCGCGCGCGTTCAGGAAGATGCCGTCGGCTTCGAAGGCGCCGTCGCCGACGTCGGTCCAGCCCGCCAGGCTGTGCTCGTGGTAGGCGAGCTGCCAGAGGTCCACCGTCTTGCCGCTGAGGCGCG
>CAYGPA010000021.1:15200-23388 GCA_964351535.1 uncultured Planctomycetaceae bacterium | reverse complement strand
GCACGAACTCGGGGTCCACTCCCTCGCGCGCGGCGACGAAGGCCATCTCCGCGGTGACGAGGCCCTTGCGCGCGTAGTGCATCTGCGTCGGCGTGCGGTCGCCGCGCTGCAGCCGCGGCGCGACCCACGGCTCGCGCAGGCGCGGCAGTCCGTCGCGCGGATCGCAGCCCTGGGGCCCGGACGTGTCGTAGACGTCGAGGTCGCCGTTGTCCCCGGTCAGGTGGATGCGCCGCTTCGGCACGGCCAGCGTGTGGTCGCCGTGGCGCACCTCGACGTGCACCTTGTGCGAGCGGGGGAAGCTGCGCTCGATCGGAGCGAGCGGGGACGGAGCGGTGCCGCCGCGGGCGGTCTTCGTGCTTTCGGACTCGGTCATCGTGCTTTCCTACGCCGGCATGACCCGGATCAGGTTCGAGGGGTGCTTCTCAGGCGCGCGCTCGCGCCGCCCCCAGACGAGGCTCCCGGTCCCGGCGGAGGGGCCGGGCGGAGCGCTTTCGGCGACTCTAGCCCACGCCCGCCGCGGTTTCCAAGCGCAGAAGGGCGCGGAAGCCCCGGCCGGCGCCGGAGGGGTCCCTGGAGCGGTCAGGAGTCGAAGATGAAGTCGTCGTCGTCGTCCGTCTCGTCGCCCTCTTCCTCTTCGTCGTCGTACGGGTCCCCCTCGTCGTCGTCGTCGTCGAACGGGTCGGGAGCGCCGAACTCGTCTTCGTCTTCTTCCTCCTCGTCGTCGTCATCCTCGTCGTCGTCGTCGTCGTACTTGAAGGCGACGGCCGCACGCCCGGCGCGGAACGCGGTGCTGCGAAGGGAGTGGGTGAGAGTCCGTCTCGCCGGGCGAACCTCGACGCCCGAGCGGATCGCGTGGATGATCATGATCGTCTCGCCACAGGCCAAACAGGGATGCGCCGGCTGGAGCAGCGCGACCCCTCGCGTACCCGTGGGCGCCCCCTGGCGCCCACGGTCGAGAGTGCTTTTTTCGATGCGATCCCGGTTTCTGGCAAGCGAAAAAGGCGGGTGGATCGGCGTGCTCGGGAACTCTGCCCCGCGGCTCCGCCCGCCGGCGGCCGGCCGTGGCGACGCCGGCCGCGACCTCGCGCGCGGCGTCTCGCGCGGCGTCTCGCGACGGTGCCGGGCGCCGCTCCGGTCCCGCTCGGTCCTGCTCGCCGGACCGGGACCGGGCTCCGTCAGGGAAAGGAGCCCGACGCGCCTGCTTTACCTCTCTTGTTTCCGTGGCTAGCTTGCCGATTCCAGGCAGAATCCCGCGGTTCCATCCATCCTTCGCCGGGGCCCCACGGGGCCCTCGGGGTTTCGAACCCCTCCGGTCAATCCCGGACCTTAGCCATGAGCACCAACGCCAGGAAGACGGCCGTCCAGAACATCGCCCTCCACGGACTCGATGCGGTCAACCGCCCCGTGGGTCGCCCGATGCCGCTGCCGGAGATGTTCTCGATCAACGTCTTCAACGACTCCGTCCAGCGCCAGCGCCTGCCGCGCCCCATCTACCAGTCGCTGCGGCGCACGATCGATGCCGGGCAGGAGCTCGATCCGTCGATCGCCGACACCGTCGCCAACGCGATGAAGGACTGGGCCATCGAGCGCGGGGCCACGCACTTCACGCACTGGTTCCAGCCGATGACCGGGCTGACCGCGGAGAAGCACGACTCGTTCCTGCACCCGACGACCGAGGGACGCGTGGTGCTCGAGTTCTCCGGCAAGGAGCTCATCCGCGGCGAGCCCGACGCGTCTTCGTTCCCCTCCGGCGGCATCCGCGCGACCTTCGAGGCCCGCGGCTACACCGCCTGGGACCCGACCGTGCCCGCGTTCATCCGCGAGACGCCCCGCGGGTCGACGCTGGTCATCCCGACCGCCTTCTGCTCGTGGACCGGCGAGGCCCTCGACAAGAAGACGCCGCTGCTGCGCTCGCTCGAGGCGCTGGACCGGCAGGCCGTCCGCCTCCTGCGCCTGATCGGCGAGGAGCACGCGACCCGCGTCAGCGCGACCTGCGGAACGGAGCAGGAGTACTTCCTCGTCGACCGCAGCTTCTACTTCCAGCGCCCCGACCTGATGTCCTGCGGACGCACGCTGTTCGGCGCGAAGCCGCCGAAGGGCCAGGAGCAGGACGACCACTACTTCGGCGTCATCAGCCAGCGCTCGCTGAACTTCATGCAGGAGCTCGAGAGCGAGCTCTGGAAGCTCGGCATCCCGGTCAAGACCCGCCACAACGAGGTCGCGCCGTCGCAGTACGAGCTGGCGCCCCACTTCGAGCAGACCACGGTCGCCACCGATCACAACATGCTGACGATGGAGATCATGCGGACGGTCGCCGAGCGCCAGAACCTGACGTGCCTGCAGCACGAGAAGCCCTACGCGGGCATCAACGGCAGCGGCAAGCACCTGAACTGGTCGCTGGCGGACAACCTGGGCAACAACCTGCTCGAGCCCGGCACCACGCCGCACGACAACCTGAAGTTCATGCTGTTCCTGACCGCCGTCATCCGCGCGGTGGATCTGCACCAGGACCTGCTGCGCGTCTCCGTCGCGACGGCCGGCAACGACCACCGGCTGGGCGCCAACGAGGCTCCGCCGGCGATCATGTCGATCTACCTCGGCGAAGAGCTCCAGGGGATCATCGACGCCCTGGTCGAGGGGACCGCGCCGCAGTCGCGGCAGGGCGGCGACATGAAGCTCGGCGTCACGACGCTGCCGGGCCTTCCGCGCGACACGACCGACCGCAACCGCACGTCGCCCTTCGCCTTCACGGGCAACAAGTTCGAGTTCCGCGCGGTGGGCTCGGGCCAGTCGGTCTCGTACCCCAACGTCGTTCTGAACACGATCGTGGCCGAGTCGCTGGACTACGTCGCCGACGAGATCGAGCGGCGCGGCGGCACCGGCGACCGACGCGAGGTGATCCAGCAGCTCGTCCGCGAGATCCTGGAGAAGCACCGTCGCATCCTGTTCTCCGGCGACAACTACACGGCCGAGTGGACCGAGGAGGCCGAGAAGCGCGGTCTCCTGAACCTGCGCGACACGCCCGCGGCCCTGCGGCACTTCGCTACCGAGGCGAACCTCGCCCTGTTCGCGAAGTACGGCATCTTCAGCGAGCGCGAGACCCGCTCGCGCGGACACGTCCTGACCGAGAAGTACGTGCAGCTGCTGCACGCCGAGTGTCTGGCCATGCAGCACCTCGGAATCACGACGATCCTGCCCGCGGCCCTGCAGTACCAGCACCGACTGGCGGACTCGGTGGCCGCGGTCCAGCGCGTGTCGACGAAGATCGACGTCGCCCCGCAGGTCGAGCTGCTCGACCGCGTGGCAAGCGAGATCGGCCGCCTGAAGCTCGCGCTCGACAAGCTCACGCGAGCCGGCGAGGAGGGCGAGAAGCTGCACGACGACGACCTGAGGCAAGCGGAGTTCTACCGCGACGAGATCATCCCCGCGATGACTGCGGTCCGCGCCGCCGCCGACGCGCTCGAAGGCGTCGTCGACGACGACCTGTGGCCGCTGCCGACCTACCGCGAGCTCCTGTGGGTGAACTGAAGACCCTCGCGCTGCTCTTCCTCCTCGTCCTCGTGACGGGCTGCGGCCGTCGCGTGACGCGCTACTACCCCAACGGCGTCAAGCAGTGCGAGGGCCGCACCGCCTGGAACGGTCCGGCGGAGAACGGCGTCTGGGTCTACTGGTACGACAACGGCCAGGTGCGCGAGCGCGGCTCCTACGACCGCGGCCGGCGGGAAGGCCTCTGGACCCAGTGGTACCCGAACGGCCAGAAGCGCGCCGAGGGGCTCCGCGTGTTCGACTCGGACTCGGGCGCCGCGCTGCGCACCGGCCCCTGGACGTTCTGGTGGCCCGAAGGTCAGCTGCGCGCGCGCGGCGAGTTCGCGGCCGGCGCGCGCGACGGCGAGTGGCGCCTGTGGCACCCCGAGGGCTCCTACGACACGGAGCGCTCGGGCGTGTACGAGACCGGCGAGCTCGCGGACGCGTAGACCCGGCTACTCGACCGCGGTGTCGACCACGAAGGCGTAGGCGCCGCGCTCGTAGTCGATGACCAGACCCCCGCCGACGCCGCGAGCGACGTCGAGGCCGTAGAGGCGCTCGACCAGGTACATGGCGCTGTCGTAGGACTTCGCGCCCCCCGCCGAGGTCAGGAAGCGGCCGGCGTCGACGAAGCTCACGTCGCGCACCAGGCGCACGCCCGGGTAGCGCGCCGCGAAGGCGTCCTGGTCCCCGGGGAAGGTCGTGGCGGCGCGTCCCTCGAGCAGCCCGGTCGCGGCGATCGGGAAGGCCCCGTCGCAGTAGCTCAGCACGTAGCGCGCGGTCCGCGCGCGCTCGGTCAGCCAGCGCACGAGCTCCTCGTCCTCCAGGTCGCTGGACATGCTCGTGTCGGCGCTCGGGACCACGAGGACGTCGATGCGCGGCGCGCTCCGGAGGTCGTAGTCGGGCGTGATCGTCAGGCCCTCGAACGTGCGGAAGGGCTCGCGCGTGCGCCCCACGACGAACGTCCGCATCCCCGGGTGCGCGGGGTCGAGGCGCGGCGCGTGGAAGATCGTGTGCTGGAACACGTCGAGCGGCGCCATGAGTTCGGAGTTGAACAGCGTCGGCGAGCAGTAGAAGCCGACGTTGAGCTCCATCCGCGCCGATTCGGCGTCGTAGGCGCGCAGCTCGGCGGGAGGCGCGGGCGGCGCGGCGCAGGCGCTCAGCGCCACCGCGGCGGCGAGGGGGGCGAGCAGGACGGGTCGCGGCATGGTTTCCTCGGGGAGGACGCCCGGGAGCGAGGTCGAACGAGGCGAATCTCGACGCGCGATTCCTTGAACCGCGCCGAGCCGCAAGGGTAACCTCCCCGCCCCATGGCCAAGAAGAAAGCCACACGCCGGCGTCGGCGTTCCCCCGAAGAGATCATCCAGGACCTCCAGCGCCAGATCAGCGAGGTCAAGGCGCGCTCCGCCGCGCGCGAGCTGAAGAAGTCCCCCGCGTTCAGCGCGGCGATCACCGCCGTCAAGGCGCTCGACAAGGCCCTCGACCTCGCGGCCGAGGAAGAGAACGGCCCGCTGCGCCACGCCCTCGCGGACGCGCGCAAGCCGCTCGGAAACCACCTCGTCGAGCTCGGCGTCAAGCTGCCCAAGGCGCGCCTGCCCAAGGGCCGCCGCCCGAAGGGCGCCTGATCCCGATCGAGGCGCGCCGGACCCCGCGGTGCGGGCCCGACCCGGACCGGGCGACAGCACCGGGAGACGCTCGATCCCGTAGGCTGACCGCATGACGGTCCGGGTGCTGCGCGTCGACGGCTGGAGGGTCGAGCACCTGCCCGAGGTCCAGGACGAGCTGGCCCTCGCCTGGCGCGCGGCCCCATCCGGGGTGCTGGGCTCGACGCTCGGAGACGTGCGGGTCAAGGAGGACTCGAGCTCGCGCCTGCGCTGGCTCGGCCACCGGCTCCTGGGTCGCGACCTGCGCTGCCAACGCGCGCTGCGCCTCGGCGCGCTCCTCGCCGCCGTCGACGTGCCGTGCGCGCCGCCGCTCGCGGCGCTCGTGCACGCGCCCACGCGCCGCGCGCGACTGGTCTCGCGCCACCTGCCGGGCCGCGACCTGGCCCAGGCCCTCGAGGCGGGCGAGGACCCCGCGCGCGTGCCGTGGAGCGAGCTCGCGGACATCGTCGCGCGCCTGCACCGCGCCGGCTTCCGCCAGCGCGACCTGAAGGCGCCCAACGTGCTGTGGAACGAGGCCGGCGTGGCGCTGCTCGACCTCGACGGCGTCGAGTGCGTCGCGAGACCCGCGTCGCGCGGAGTCCGGATCGGAGACCTCGGCCGGCTCGCGGCGAGCCTGCACGTGGCCGTCGACGAGGAGACGCGGCCGGACCTGTGGCGCGAGTTCCTCGGGCGCTACCTCACGGCGTTCGAGGGTCGAGCCCCCTCCGACCCGGCGCTCGAGTCCTGGTGCGAGGCGACCGACCGCCGCGCCGCGACCAAGGTCACGCGCAACCGCGCCCGCGGCCGCCCGCTGCGCTGAGGCGGCGCGACGCGAGTCAGGCGCGGCTCTCGCGGACCGGCTCGGCCACGAAGAGCGACTTGTCGGAGAAGAGCCGCGCGACGGGGACGGCGCGCATCAGGCGCAGGCCCGCTTCCGCGAGCTCGGCCGCGAGCTCGTGGCGGTCGGGGCCCGTGCGCCGGCCTCCCTCCCGCGCGCGCCGGCGACCCCGCAGCGTCGCGGCGTCGCGCTCCTGCACGACCACGAGCCGCCGCGCCACCCGCGCCATCTCGCGCAACACGCGCACGCGCACCTCGGGAACGTCGACGTGGAACAGGAAGCGCAGGCTGACGACCGCGTCGAAGGCGTCGTCCGCGAAGGGCAGCTGCTCCGCGTCGGCCTGGACGCGGCCCAGGTCGCGGGGCGACCCTGCGCCCTCGGCGGCGCGCATCATCTCGCACGAGACGTCCGCGCCGACCACGCGATGCCCGGCGAGCGCCAGGGGCCGCAGCAGACGTCCGGTCCCGCACGGCAGATCCAGCACGACCGCGTCGCCGACCGGAGCGCCCAGGATCGACAGCACGAGCCGCTCGTCGCGGGCCGCCTTGACGCCGCCCAGCAGGCCTCCGAAGCGCACGCGCTCGTAGCGCTCCGCGACGGCGGCGTCTCGATACCGTCGCTTCTTCTCGCCGTACCGCATCGTTCGCGGGGCCTCTCGGAATTCCCGCGGGGCGAGCCTAGCCGGTCTCCCGCACCACGTCCCGAGCGATCTCCCCGCCTCGACCGCCGGGTCCGAGCCTCGATCCGGAGCGGCCCGAGGGGACGTGGCCCGGGCACCTCGGGCTCCCGCCGGTTCTCCGCCCCGCGCACCTCGGCGCCCCGATCGCGGCGCCCCGATCGCGGCGCGCGACGGCCCGCGGGGACGGGTTTGCCGGGGTTGCGGCGGGGAGCGCGGCCGTGCTGCCGATAGAATCTCGGCCCCGTTCCGCGAGCCCCCCCACCGCCATGACCACGAAGACGGAAGACGTCGCCCGCCAGTGTCCCGCCTGCGGGGCCAAGATCACCCGGCCCGAGCTCTCCCTCTGCTCCTACTGCGGATCGCCGATCGACCTGCTGTCGAAGGAGGCCCCGAAGAAGGACGGCGAGGAGAGCGTCACGATGCGCCGCCTCGCCAAGATGGCGGAGCACAAGCTGTACGCCCCCGCCATGGCCTGGGACCCGCCCGAGAGCGCGAGCGTGCGCGCCGCGCAGACGGGCCGCCGGCGCGGGCTGGCGCTGTTCGTCGTGGGCCTGCTCCTGGCCCTCCTGACGTTCACGCGCGCCAGCGAGGGCTGGAACCTGCCGAACGTCCTGGCCCTCGTGGGCGCGGGCGCGATGGCCGTGGTCGGCTCGCTGCGCGCGCTGCAGGGCACGCGCCGCATCGCCGAGGGCCTGACGCTCCCCCTGATGAAGCGCCCGGCGCTGGTCAAGGACCGCCGCAGCGAGACGGCCATCCACGGCTCGAAGGGCTTCACCGTCTACACGTTCACGCTCGAGTTCGACGACGGCTCGGTGGGCGACTTCCGCTTCCCCGGCCGCGGCACGAGCTACGACCCGATGGCCCAGGGCGCCACGGGCATCGCCTTCACGCGCGGCGCGGACCTCTTGGCCTTCAAGCCGATCCGCGTCTGAGCCTCGGAACGCAGGGGGGCGCGGACCGGGTCGCTCCGGTACGAAGAGCGGGGCGAACGACCCGTGCCGTCCGCCCCGCGCGCAGTTCCTACGAGCGGAAGATCAGTGGTCGAGCGGGATGGAGCCGCCGGTCCAGTCGTGGGCGTTGATGACCACGCGGTTCATGCCGCCCGAGACCGTCGCGTAGTCCTGGTCGGACAGGTTGAGTTCGCCCCCACCGACGCTCGACGCCGTGGCGCTCGCGGTGTTGGTGGCCCCGCCGGCAATGGCGGCGTTCGTACCCGAGGAGGTGTTGCCCGTGCCGCCCGCGACCGAGGCGTTGTCGCCCGTGGCCGAGTTGCCGGAGCCGCCCGCGACGGACGCGCCCTGGCCGAGCATGTTGGTGGAGTCGCCGGCGACGTTGTTCGTGCCGCCCGCGACCGAGGTGAACGTCCACTGGGCCATGTTGCCGGTGCCGCCCAGGACGGCGGCGTGCGCTCCGGAGGCCAGGTTGCTCATGCCGCCGGCGATCGCGGATGCGTCCGCCGTGGTCATGTTCATCTCGCCGCCCAGAATCGAGGAGTTCAGACCC
>CAYGPA010000021.1:10083-15190 GCA_964351535.1 uncultured Planctomycetaceae bacterium | reverse complement strand
CCCCATCGTGCCCGCGACGTCGACGATGTTGCCGGTGCCGCCGAGGACGGTGGAGTTGACCGCGTTCGCCATGTTGTTGGCGCCCCCGGCGAGTGAGAGACCCGCCGCGGCGAGGTTCGTGTCGCCGCCGACGCACACGCTGCGAACTCCGCCCGCGACGTTCGACTTGCCGCCCAATACGACCGAGTAGTTGCCCTGGGCCTGGTTGGTGAAGCCCGGGTTGCCGCCGCCGCCGCCGGCGACCGCGGACCAGTCACCGCTGGCGCTGTTGAAGCGACCGCCGGCGATCGTCGAGCTCTCTCCGCCGGCCGTGTTGGTGCGGCCACCGGCGATGCTGGAGTACGCCCCGAGGGCCTCGTTGCCGTTCGCGGCCACGAGGTCCCCGCCGCCGCCGTTGACGGCCGACCAGTCGCCCGACGCGGTGCCGTTCTCGCCGGCGTTGACCGCCGAGTAGAGACCCATGGCCTTGTTGCCGAGCAGCGGGTCGGACGAGCCGCCGCCGTTGACGGCCGAGAAGTTGCCGCTGGCGGCGTTGTTCTGGCCCGCGGAGACCGACGAGTGCGTTCCGGAGGCCGTGTTGGCCTGGCCGCCGGTGACCGACGCGTAGTCGGCGCTGGCGACGTTGTCCTGACCGCCGGTGACGCTCGCATAGGCGGCGGTCGCGGAGTTGCCCGACGCCGCGACGATGCCGCCGAAGGAGGTGTACTGGTTGTTCGAACCGATCACGAGGTTGTGCGAGCCCGTGCGGTCGTCGACGACGCCGTTCAGCTCGTTGTAGCCGATGATCAGGTTGCCGTGGCTGTTGGTGGCGACGTCGATCGGGTCGACGCTCGTCGGGTCGGTCGGGAAGCCGTTGGTCGCGTCCAGGCCGTTGACGATCTGGAGGTTGACCCCGCTGATGCGGATGGTCTTGGCGTTCTGGCCCTGCCCGTTGTCGAGGAACTCGATCGACATGTGGCTCAGGATCTCGCTCTGCTCGAGCGTGAGGCCCGTGACCCCGCCGATGACGTTGTCGATCGACAACGTCTGGAACCCGTAGGAGAAGAGTCCAGCGGTGGCGGCAAGCGCCCCCAGGACCGCGGAGCCGGTGTGGAACTTGGGAGATTTCATGGTGTTGCTCTCTGATGGATGGATGTCAGCACAGACAGTCGGCAGTATAGCAGGGATCCGCATTTGCGGAACGGAGCCCGGGAGGGCACGGACCCGGTCGAGAGCATGCAATTGCCAGGCACTTGTTGGGCCGATGCCGCCGGACGCGACGCCCGGGAGCCCACGCAGTTCCGACTCGCAGCGCGCGGGTGGAACGTGTCCTGTCCCTCGCCTACGCGGGTGCGCCGAGGACTTCGCCGAGTCCCTGGGGCCGCCTCGGAGCGGCGCAAGACTTCCGCGCGCCGCCGGGTTCGAGCGCCAGCGAGTCGGCGGGACGGTCGCGGCGCACCCCTGGTCGCGAGGCGGTTCCTCGAGGCTTCGCGCAGGACGCCCCGGATCTCGGCCGCCAGCGGCAGCCGTGGTGGTAGCGAGGGCGGGACTCGAACCCGCGACACCTGGCTTATGAAGCCAGTGCTCTAACCGACTGAGCTACCTCGCCGCCCGGTACCGGCTCTCCAGACCGAGGAGGTCGGTCGGGAGGGCGAGGAAGGTAGCGGGGGCCGGGGGGGCGGTCAAGCCGCGGCGGGTCGGCGGCGCCGTCGCGCGGGCAACTATTTGGAGAGATTCTCGGCCCGATCTGGGCGCGAACGCCCTTCTTAACTCTGGAACGGCCATGTGGCCTGGCTCCAGGGCGTGGAGGTGCCCCGGGACCGGCGGTTCGGATTGGAGCGAGGTCCACCGGCCCATTCCCGCCCGTTCGGCAGCAGGGGGAGAGCGCTGCCGAGCGGACGCGGGAGCTCCGGAGAGAGTCGGGGCGCGTCGGGTGGATGTCCGGCGCGCCTCGGTCTCCTTCGGGCGCCGTTCCCCCGGGGCGATCCGGCTCGCCCACCTCGACCCGGGTCTACGATCCGGACGGCAGCTCCAGGCCGTCCGCGACGGCGCCGGGGCGTACGCTGTCGTAGCTCATCTCGCGGATGGCGACCTTGCCCGTCACCTCGCAGTAGACGCGGCAGCGCGGGATCGGGCTGGAGTAGAGGTGCAGCGTGACGCCCGCCTGGACGCCGATCGGGCGGATCTCGTGCAAGGCGATCTCGTCGGAGATGTACGCCACCTCGCTCCGCCGGAAGCAACGCACCGAGCCGGCCTTCAGGGGCCCCTTGTGCCCCTCGTCCGGCTCGTGGAAGTGCGTCTCGCGGATGGCGCCGTCGAGGACGGCCATCCAGCAGCGCTGCTCCTGGTGGTTGTGGATCGGGCTCGCCTGGCCGACGTCCCAGCACAGCAGCAGGAGCTCGTACACCGGCGTGAGGCGCAGCAGGTTGCGCGAGTAGCCGGCCGGCGCGAACAGCATGTGCTCGCGCCAGTCCTGCGCGGCGCGGGCGTACGTCTCCATCAGCTTCGCCACGCTCTTGCCCTTGGGGTCGCTGGCGAAGGCGCTGTCGAGCTCGCGCGTCAGGTGTTCGAGGGCGTCGAGTTCGGTCGAGGAAGAGCTCATGGCGAAGGCGATGCGTGGGTCGGGACGGGCTCCGGCGACGCGGACCCCAGCAGGGCGATGGACAGAGCCTCGAGGCAGGCCTCGACGGTGCGCGGGACGGTCTCGGCGCCCAGCGAGAAGCGCAGGGTGGAGCGCGCGCGGTCGTCGTCGCAGCCCATGGCGAGCAGCACGTGCGACGGCGCCGCGCCCGCGGCGGCGGCGCCGGCGGAGACGCTGATTCCCGCCTGGCCCAGGGCGGCCTGCAGGTCGCAGCCGCGATGCCCGGGGAAGGCGACGCTCAAGGTGTTCGGCAGGCACGGACCCTCGCCGTTGCGCCGCGCCTCCGGGAAGCGCTCCCGGATGCCTTCCCACAGCGCGTCGCGCAACTCCGCGAGCGGCACGCGGCCGTGGTACGCGCCGGCGAGCATGCGCTCGCAGGCGAGGCCGAAGGCCGCGACGCCGGCGGTGTTCTCGGTACCGCTGCGTCGACCGTCCTGCTGTCCGCAGCCGAGGATCCAGGCCGGCAACTCGACGCCCGCGCGGACGTAGAGCACGCCACAGCCCTTGGGCGCGTAGAGCTTGTGGCTCGACAGGGTGAGGAAGTCGCAGCCGATCGTCCCGACGTCGACGGGGACCTTCCCGATCGCCGCGACCGCGTCGGTGTGGAACAGGACGCCGCGCGCGCGACAGAGCTCGGCGATGGCCTCGACGGGCTGCAGCACGCCGGTCTCGTTGTTGGCGAGCATGACCGAGACGAGGCGGGTGTCGTCGCGCAGCGCGGCGCGCACGGCCTCGACGGTCACCGCCCCACCGGGCGCGGGCCGCACGACGGTCGCCTCGAAGCCCTCGCCGGCGAGGAACTCGGCGGGCCGCAGCACCGACTTGTGCTCGATTCCCGTGACGACCACGTGCCCGGTGCGGAAGCGCCGGGCGACGCCCGCGAAGACGTGGTTGTTGGCCTCGGTGCCGCCGGAGGTGAAGACGAGCTCGTCGGGGCGGGCGCCGATCGCGGCGGCGATCGAGCCGCGCCCGCGGGCGATCACCTCGCGCGCGGCGAGGCCCTGGGGGTGGCCCGCGGCGGCGTTCCCGAACGAGTCGCGCAGCAGCCGACCGTGCAGGAGCGCGACCTCCGGGTCGACCGGCGTCGAGCCGTTGTAATCCAGGTAGAAGTCCGTGCTCATGGTCGCCCCCATTATGGAGGCTGACGCCGCTCACGGGGAGGGCGGACGGCCGGAGACCTCCCGCCGCGGGGGTGCCAAGTTCGGGCGCCCCCCGGATGCGCCCCAAGTCCGGCCCGCGTCGCGCTCGATATCCAGAGCCCCGATGGACACGTCGCGCTCCCTGGAATCGGTCTCTCGCCTCCTCGAGATCCTCATCACCTCGGCCGACGGGGAGCTGCGCGACCGCGTGCTGCTCGAGGCGGCGGTGAGCTCGGGCTCGGCCACGACGGCGGCGCTGTGGCGCCCCTACCGCCTCGCCAAGGCCCAGGACGGGGTCCAGGAGGAGCCGGTGAGCTGGATGCCGCAGCTGGCCATCGGTCAGGTCGAGTCGCTGCCGGACGACGCGCTCGTGCGCGGCGTGCTGGAGGGCGGGCTCGACCCCGAGGTGCGCAGCGACGCGCGCATCCTGACGGGAGGCGCCGGAGGCCATCGGCTGAGCCTGGTCCTCGGAGGCGTGCGCTCCGCCGAGGACCTCGAGCGGGTCGAGGCGCTGCTGTTCGCCATGTCGCTGATCGACGCGAGCTCCGCTCCGCGGAACGCTGCGGACGCGTTCCTCGCGAGCGTCCCCTCGGCCCTGCCCGCCGACGAGGACTCTCGCGAGCTGCGCCGGCTCGGTCACGACCTGCGGAACCTGCTGGCGGGTGCGATGGCGACCAAGGAGCTCCTGGACGTGTTTGGACACGAGCTCACCAGCGAACAGTTCGAGGACGCCGACCGCGTCCTCGATCGCGAGTGCCGTCGCGTGGGCACGCTCTTCTCCGACGCCCTCGGCGGCGAGCGGGTGACGGGCGGCTGCTGCTCGATGGCGAACGCGCTGCAGACGCTCGCGGACGTGGCCGGCGCGCAGGCGGAGTTC
The DNA here is from genome assembly GCA_964351535.1 of uncultured Planctomycetaceae bacterium. GTDB lineage: Bacteria > Planctomycetota > UBA1135 > UBA1135 > JAUIDW01. The sequence continues at coordinate 10,554 of CAYGPA010000021.1, read as the reverse complement.
GCGGACACCCAGGGGGTCCGGATCGACGTCGACGTCTCGAAGACGGAGAACGAGAGCCTACTGGCGCTTCCCGAAGAGGCTCTCGGCCGGCTGGCCGTGAACCTGCTGGCCAACGCGCGCGAGGCCGTCCTGAACGGCGGCGCGCGTGAGCGCCGCGTCCGGCTCGAGGCCTTTCCCTGCCGGACCGACGCCGGCCTGATGCTGGTGGTCGAGGACGAGGGCCCGGGCCTGCCGTCGTTCGCCCTCGACGAGCTGCTCGCCGAGGGGTTCACGCACGGGAAGGCGGGAGGCTCGGGATTGGGACTGTCGGTCGTCTCCAGGCTCCTGGCCGACTGCGGCGGAACGATGCGGGCTCGCAACCGGCCCACCGGTGGCGCGCGATTCGAGGTCTCGATCCCGTCCGTACCCGCGGAATAGCCCCGCGCCGACCCTTCGTCCTGGCCCTGGGAACCCGCGGTCCGGGCGTCCGCG
>CAYGPA010000021.1:0-10073 GCA_964351535.1 uncultured Planctomycetaceae bacterium | reverse complement strand
TAGGCGTCGAGTGTAAACATTTCTTCGAAGCGGGCGCGGCCGGCGCGGCGCGGCTGGTGCGCCCAACGGGGCCGCGCGCGGAGCGCGGCTATTGCAGCCGCCAACGCACCGGGGGCGCCCGGTTCGAGATCTGGATCCCGTCCGTGCCCGCGGAGTAGCCCCGGGCCTCCCCATCGTCCTGGTCCTGGGAACCCGGGACGGACGGACACCCGCGACGGATGGCCCGCCGAGGAGCGGACCTCGCCGCCTCCGAACCCGGGATCGGGCCCGGGCCCCGGATCGGGCCCGAACCTAGGATCTGGCGAAGGAGCTGTCGGTTCCCTTAGAATTGCCCCTGTCGAGGCGGCCCCCGCCTCGGCACGAGTATCCATCATGTGGCGCTCGAGCTTTGCGAGCGGCGCGAGTGTCCGGGAAGCGTGGTGGATCCTCCTCTCTCCCTCGGGCCGGTGATCGGCAAGGGTCACCGGCCCCCTTCGTCTCCGCGGCGACGGCTCGGCATCCCCGCTGGAGAGAGCGCAGCGCCCGAACGCAACCCGAGCGGATTTGCGCGCGCCGAAGACGAAAAAACGACTCCGAGCGCGAAACGCTTCGGAGTCGTCGTGTTTCGAAGCTGAGTTCTCGTCAGGGTGTGACGACCCAGACGTGCGGCGCGCCCTGGTTCTCCTGCAGCGTCACCGTGCCGAGCAGGGCGTCGTGCACCCACTCGGTCGTGGCGACGCCGTCGCGCGTCACGGAGCTCGGCGCATTCGCGTAGCCCTGCAGCCGGATCTCGTCGCCCGAGTTGTCGAGCGTGCTGACGTGGACCGTCAGCGCCGCGCCGGTGTCGAGGCCGGCCGAGGCGGTGTCGACGGTCACCCGCGCGACGTTCGAGCTGTCCTCGACCACCACGGTGTTCCCCACCGCGTCGACGGCCCAGGAGAAGGGCGAGAACGCCAGGCCGTTCTCCTGTACGACGTCGAAGTGGTAGTAGCGCCGGTTGCCGTCGGCGATGAGGCTCCCGCTCGTCGGGAGCACGTAGGCGTGCTGCCCGAGCCAGTCCAGCGTGGCGCCGTAGTCGAGCAGGTTCCAGTCGTGGGTCGAGTACGGCAGCTCCTCGTACTCGAGGTCCGAGCCCAGCTGCTTCCCGAGCGCGAGCATGTGGTCGCGCTGCAGCGTCATCTGCTCGGGCAGGTAGGGAATGTTCGTGTCGGTGGCCCCGCGCGTCAGCTTGACGGCCGTGTCGAGCAGGTTGATCGAGAGCGAACGGTCCGGGTCGACCACCAGCGTCGCGCTGTCGTAGTCGAGCGTCGAGGAGCGCGCCATGGCCCAGGGGTCGGCCGAACCCGGCGTGGAGTCCCCGAACCAGAAGTCGAACACCCAGCGCGAGGCGCACTGGAAGTAGATGCAGTCGTCGACGTAGGCGTTCCCCACCGACACCGTGCCCGTGTGGTTGACGATCGCCGCGAAGACGGGTCCCGTGGGGTCCTTGTGGCGCGCGGCGTAGTTGCTGACCGCTCCCCCGCCCATCGAGAAGCCGACTCCGTAGATCCGGCTGCGGTCGATGTTGAACGCGGGCACCGAGAGCAGCCAGTCGAGGACGATCTCGGTGTTCAGCTGGCTCGGAATGGACGAGAAGTGCTTCTTCGAGCCGCCCAGGGGGCAGATGACGTACCAGCCGCGTTCGAAGGCGGCCTGCACGAAGCCGGTCTGCAGCACGTCGGTGTGCGACTTCCCGAACTGGTGGAAGACCACGAGCAGCGGGGCCGGCGTCGGGTTCGGCAGCTGAGTCGGCGTGTGCAGCACGAAGGCCTCGGGGAAGCCCGTGCCGGTGGTCATCGAGCCGATGTAGACCAGGGAGGAAGCCCCTCCGGCCTGCCCCGCCACGGGCTGGAAGCTCTGCACCCCGCCGGTGGCGGCGATGGAGCCTCCTCCGGCCCCTCCGCCCAGCAGCGGGCCGTCCTGACCCGTGACCGCCCCGCCGGCGCTGTGACGGGCGCGGCGGCGGGCGATGCGCTGCGCGCGGAGCTGGCGACGCCGCTCCCGCGGCGAGAGGCTCGTGGAGCCCTCCGCCGCGACCGAGGCCGTCTGGACCGTCGTGACGAACGCCGGTTGCTGCGGCGCTGCGAGTACGCCGGCCAACAGGGCAAGGATGTGGATTGCAATCATGTGGACCTGCCGTGGGACCCAACGGGTTGTTGCGAGCTGACTTCCGGACGGTCTCCCGACGCCCGGACTCCTGAGAGCGGCTGGCCTGGCTTCTTCCCCTAGGGGGCGTTCCCGCCAGGGGGAACGCTTCGAAGACCGCGAAATCGTAACTCCGGAAAACCCGTCCCGCTCGCGGGAGCGCGCGAGACTCCGTCCGGGCCATTCTAACCGGGCCCGAAACGGCGAGTTACGAGGAATCTAAGGGGTACTTCTAACCCTGAATGGGGCGCAGCGCCCTCCCAGGCCGACCGGGGCTCCCCCGTCCACCCCCCCTCCCAGGCGTCTCAGGGCTGGACGAGCCAGGAGTGGGCGGCCCCGTCGACCTCGATCAGCTCGAGCGTCCCGAGCTGGGCGTCGTGCACCCAGGAGGTCTCCACGACCCCGTCGCGCAAGACGCCGGTCGGCGGGGCGGCGTAGCCCGTGAGGCGCAACGAGTCCCCGTTCCCGTCCAGCGTGCCCATCCCCACGATCAGGTCGGCGGAGGTGTCGAGCCCCGCCGCGGCGGTGTCCACCGTGATGCTCGCGAGGTTCTTCGTCTCGACGACCAGCACGGAGTTGATCAGCGCGTTGACCGTCCAGCGGAAGGGCGTGAAGGCCCCGTTCGTGCTCTGCACGACGTCGAAGTAGTAGTAGGCGCCGTCGCGGTCGGCCAGCGTGTCGCCCGTCGTCGGCGACTGCAGCGTGAAGGGCGCGAGCCAGTCGAGCACCTGGCCCTCGTCGAGCAGGCCCCAGTCGTGGGACGCGTAGGGATGGACGAAGTAGTCGTATCCCATCCCCGGCACGGCGCCCTTGCTCTGCAGGTAGGTGTCGAGCACGTCGGTCTGTTCGATCAGGTACGGCACCTGCGTGTCCGTGTCCCCGCGGACGAGCTGGATCGCCGTGCCGTCCAGGAGGTTGCGCGCGAGCGCGCGGTCGTCGTCGACCTGCAGGGTCGAGGCGTCGTAGTCGAACACCGACGAGCGCGCCATCTCCCACGGCATGGCCGACCCCGTGCTGCCGTCCCCGAACCAGAAGTCCCACACGAACTGCGAGGCGCACGCGAACATCAGGCAGTCGTCCGCATAGGCGTTGATGTTGGAGGCCGTGCCGGTGTGGTTGACGACGGCCGCGAAGCGCGGACCGGCCATGTCCTTGTGGCGCGCGACGTAGTTCATCGCGGCGCCGCCGCCCATCGAGAAGCCGATCGCGTACAGCCGGTCCGTGTCGATGTTGAACGCCGGCTGCCCCAGCATCCAGTTCAGCACGATCTCGGTGTTCAACTGGCTCGGGATCGACGACATGTGCTTCTTCGAACCGCCCAGCGGACAGACCAGGTACCAGCCGCGGTCGAAGGCCGCCTGGATGAACTCGGTCTCGAGCAGCACGTCGGTGTGCGACTTGCCGAACTGGTGGAAGACCGTTACGAGCGGCGCGGGCGACGCCGGGGGCTGGGTCGGCGCGTGCAGGACGAACGACTCGGGGAATCCGGTTCCCGTCGAGATCGTGACGATGTGCACGTAGAACGAGCGACTCCCGTTCTGGACCGTCGTCAAGCGCACGCCGGAGACCTGGGGCAGGCCGCCCCTGCCGAGGCCCGGGTCCTCGAGCCACGGAGCGCCCTCGGAACCGGGCTGAGGAGCCGCCTGGAATCCGAGCAGCGAGGCGAAGAAGGCAAGGGTGGCGAGCAGCATGCGAGACGTTCCTGGGGCACGGAGCGCCGACCGCGGACGCCGCATCCGCGGGGTCGTCTCCGTCCCCGAATGGTATGCAGGATCGCCCGAGCGGCCAAGACGGGGGCCCTCGCGGGGCCGGCACGGCGGTGCGGCCGCGAGACACGCGCCCCCCCTGGAGCGACCGGATGGCGGACCTCGCGCGCCCCGCCGACGAGGAACTCCGGTCAGGTGCGGGCGCGGTGGCCGTCGCCGGGCAGGCCCTCGAAGGAGCCGTAGCAGCGGCCGTCGAGGGTCAGGACCTGGACGCGTTCGGCGTCGCGGTCGATGACGGCGAAGCGCCGGGGCGCGTCGGGTTCGACCGGTTCTGCGGCGAGGTCGTTGGGTTCGAAGACCTGCCCCTCGGCCTCGCCGTGCTCGGCGAGCACGCGCAGGACCCGCCCCGTCGAGTCGGTCAGGAGCACGCTCGAGGCGGCCCCGCCGGTCGCGATCAGCAGGTTGCCGTCCTCGAGGGGCTCGATCGCCGCGGGCTCGAACGAGTGCCCCGGCGCGGCGGCGACGCGGAACGCGAAGTGGAAGTCGCCGTCGCGGAAGACCTGCACGCGGCCTGCGCGCCGCTCGCAGACGTAGAGCAGGCGTCCCTGCACGCCCAGGCGCCGAGCGTCCGTGAAGGTCTTCAGCGGACTCCCCTCGCTGCGCAGCGACTCGATCCACGGACCCTCCGGGTCGAACACCTGGACGCCGTGGCGGCGCTCGCCCTCGAAGCACGCGACGATCCGCGCGGGCTCGTCCTCTTCCTCGAGGACCGCGACGTCCAGCGCACCGGCCGTCGATCCGGGCGCGTCGCGCTCCGCACCGAGGCCGCGCCCCAGCGCGCGCGTCTCGCGGCCGAAGACGTTGAAGCCCTGAACGCGGCCGCCGGACGTCTCCGCGATCCACAGCGTGTGCTCCCCGCTCGCCGCGATGCCCGCGGCGCTGGCGGGAGCTCCCCCCTCGCCGCGAAAGGAGAAGCCCTCGCCCAGCGGATGGCCGTCGAGATCGAAGGGGCGCACGTGGGCCGTGAGCTCGTGGCGGCCGACCCAGAGCACGCCGCGGTGGAGGCAGAGGCTGCCCTGCATCACCGGAGCTTCGCCCGCGGGCCGTCGGGATCCAAGTCCCGCGCGCCGCGCGCCGCGGATTCGGAGCTCGCGGCGCCTCCCGGTGCGGACTCCAGCACGACCCAGACGACCTCCGCCGGCGCACCCACGCGCAGCGGGAGACCGATGACGCCGAGTCCGTTGCTGACCACGAGCGACGTGCTGCCGAACTCGAGCCGGCCGCCGGGATGCGGCGGCCCGAGCCGGCGCAGGAGCGGCAGGTCGACCTGGCCGCCGTGGGTGTGACCCGCGAGGATCGCGACGCAGCCCGGCCGCGCGAGGCCCGCGGCGCGCCCGGGGTTGTGGCAGAGCAGGACCTCGACGTCGCCGGGCCGGACGCCCGCGCGCGCGGCGGCGACGTCGATCCGGCGCGCCTCCTCGAGGTCCTCCAGGCCGCTGACGACGAGGGCGGCACCGCCGAGGACGATGCGGTGGTTCTCGTTGCGCAGGAAGCGCAGGCCGTGCTCGGCGTACGCGGCGGCGATCTCGCCCTCGCGTCGGTCGCGGTAGTCGTGGTTGCCGAACACGCCGAACACGCCGTGGCGCGCGCGCAGCCGCGCGAGGTCGTCCAGCACCTCGAGGGCCTCGCTCCAGTGCCGCGTGATCAGGTCGCCGGTCAGCGCGCACAGATCCGCTCCGCCGGCGTTCACGACGTCCACGACCTCCGCCAGGTCGCCGCGACCGAGGAACGGGCCGGCGTGCAGGTCGGAGAGGTGCGCGATGCGGAAGCCCTCCAGCGCGCGCGGCAGCCCCGGGATCGCGATGCGCTCCTCGCGCTGGCGCAGGCGGCTCGCGCTCAGCTGGCGACGGCGGTACAGCCGCCGTCCGCCCAGCGTCGCGCACGTGTGCTCGACCGCACGGAAGAAGGCGCGGCGCAGGCGCGAGTGGCGGCGCTGCGGCACGCGAACTTCGGCGGGATCCATGGGAGGGACTCTAATCCTGGCAGCCCGTTCCCCGTGCGCCCCTTCGCGATACGAAGGCATCGTGCGAGACGGCCACGAGAAGAGGCCCGCCGGAACGGATCCGTGCGGGCCTCGAGCTCCATTCGACGCTCGGGTCGAGGATCCTCAGGGCGTGGTCGTCGCCGTCCGGACCAGGAACTGGTCGAGCTCGGGCAGCATCTTGCGCACGGCGTCGTCGAGAGCGAGGCGCATGATCTTGCCGTAGTCGTCCTCGGTGATCTCGATCTCGGCCTCGGCGTCGGCGTCGAAGCCCAGGATCTCGAGCCCCATCGCAGCCGCGTTGTCGGTGCGCTTGAACTCGCTGAAGTTGGCGACGGCGATCTCGCCGGTGGTGGCCGAGACCAGGCGCAGGTCCACGCCGCAGTCGGTCGTGACGGACACGTCCTCTTTCTCCCAGTCGGCGGCGCCGACGCCGATGACCCCGCCGATCTTGCCCAGACCGAAGCCGCTCTTCTTGCGCTCGACCTTCGTGCGCAGGTTCGAGACCTTGCCGATCATCAGGTAGTCGACGCCGCGGACCTGACCCGCCGCCGCGAGCTCTCCGTCCTGGACGATGCCCTCCAGATCCTGCTCGGCGAGCAGCTGGTCGAGCTGCGCCCGCTCGATCACGACGAAGCGCTGGGAGCGCACGAGCAGCGTGCTGAGCTGATCCGCCGCCGTGTCGTTCATCTCGGCCTTGGCGTCCTGACCGCTGACCGAGAACGGCGGCACGCCGACGCGCGGCCGCTGAATCCCCATGGGCGCCATCGAGTACTGCCCGACGTTCGTCGTCAGGGTGTCGCTGGACGCGGATTCGGAGCTGGTCGCGCAGGCGGCGAAGACGATCAGGAGCGGTGCGAGCGAGAGACGGTGCATGCTAACCTCCGGGAAATACCCACCTTGAAACGTTGCCTCGTCGCCGAACGACGCTCGGGACGACCTTGGTCCTTATCCCGACGAGAACCGCGGATCGCAACCGCCAACTATTCGAAAAGGCCCCTCGCGATGAAGTTCCTCCCGCCCCTGCTCGCCCTGCTGCTCTGCGCCTGCTCCGACTCCGAGACGGGCTCCTCCGTCTCCGTGGCGGCCTCGTCCGACGCCGACCTGCCGTCCGCGGCAGCCATCGAGGAGGCCGGCATCGACGAGGTCATGCAGATGAACGAGGCCGTCCTGAAGGAGGTCGAGGCCCTGATCGCCGGCGTGACGGACGCCGAGACCGCGAAAGCCGCGCGGCCGGCGCTGGAACAGATCGCGAAGCGCATCGAGCCGCTGAAGGCGCGTCTCCAGGAGCTCAAGGGCTCCTCGGCCGCGAACAAGCTCGCCTTCGGCCAGAGCATGCTGGGATCGATGAGCACGATCGATTCGCTGGGTCAGGAGTTCGCGCGCCTCGAGGGCGTCCCCGGCGTGCGCGAGGAGCTCGACGAGGTCATGACGAAGATCCTGTCGATCTTCGGCACCTAGAAGTCTGCTGCTAGCGCGCAACCGGCGCGCTGCTCGACCACAGCTCGCCGGCGGTCAGGCGGCGCTCGCCGCGGCCGTCGACGACGCTCAGCGCGCCCTCGAGGCTCTCGACGTCCAGCCTGCCGGCCGCGCGGTGCAGGCGCGCCTTGCCCGACTCGATGGCGACCACGCCGAGCTCCGTCGAGACGACGCAGTTGCCGTCGACGTCGAGGCGACCGGAGTCGAGGCGCAGGCGGCGGCTGCGCGGCAGCTCGACCAGCACCCACGTGCTCTCGCCGAGTTCGACCGAGCACGCCAGGAACTCGATGCGCGCGGAGCCCTCGCGATCGGTCGAGCACCAGTCGCCGCGCCCGAGCGGGACGGGTCCGTCGCCTTCTTCGACCTGCCGCTCTCCGACCTGCGCGGCGCCCCGCGTCGCCGTGAGCCGCGCCGCGCCCTGGGGCACGCCGAGGTTGGCGGCCATCGACAGCAGGAAGGCCACGAACGCGGGGATCAGGAGCAGCCGCATGCGCTGACGGCGCGGCATCGACTGCACGAAGCGCGGAACGCGCCGGACCTTCGCGGCGCGGCGCGCCTCGCGGTCCAGTCGCTTCTCGCGCGCCAGCCGGGCGGTGACGAGCAGCGAGCTGCGATACTCGTCGCGGCACTCGCCGCAGGTCGCGAGGTGCGCGCGCAGCCCGCGCGTCTCGCCGCGGTCGAGGCGGTTGGTCAGGTAGCGCCGGATCCGCTCGAGAGCGTCCGGGCACGAGAGCGCACCGGAGGACATGGCCCCCAGGGCATCGGCCGTCCCGGGCGGCGCCTTGAGCCGCGCGGACCGCCGGGCGTCAGCCCAGGCGCCGGATCCCGAACTCGATCCTCGCGAGCGAGGCCTCGCGCCCCAGGAGCGCCATGATCTCGAAGAGATCGGCCCCCCCGGGGAGCCCCGTCAGGGCGCAGCGCAGCGGCTGGAACAGCACCGGCATCTTCAGCGAGCGCTCGGCGATCCAGGCCTTGGTGCCGTCGCGCAGCGCGTCGGGGCCCTGGTCGAAGCGCGCGCCGAGCCACTCCGCGTAGTCGCGCAGCAGGGCTGCGACGTCCTCGTGCTTGCGCGCGTTCTTCTCGGCCTTCTCGTCGTACTCGACCGCGTCGTCGGCCGCGAACAGGTAGCGGATCCGGTCGGGCAGCTCGGCGTAGGTGCGAATGCGTTCCTGCTCCGTGCGCAGGACGTCCGCGAACCACGCGCCGCGCCGCTCCAGCTCGTCGGCGGTGGCGAGCCCCGCGGCGGCGACGAAGGGCGCGCAGCGCTCGGCCAGGCGCTCGGGCGTGTCGGCGCGGATGTACTCGCCCGCGAGCCACAGGAGCTTGTCGGGGTCGAACACGGAGCCGGCCTTGCCGACGTCGCCCACGTCGAAGCGCTCGACGAGCGTCGCGAGCGAGAAGACCTCCGTCTCGCCGTCGAGAGCCCAGCCCTGGAGGCAGAGGAAGTTCGCCACGGCCTCGGGCGGGTAGCCGTTGTCGCGGTAGTCGGTCAGGGCCGTGTCGCCGGTGCGCTTGCTGAGCTTCTTGCCGTCCTTGCCGAGCATCAGCGGCAGGTGTCCGAAGCGCGGCACGGGCAGGCCGAGCGCCTCGTACAGGAGCACCTGCTTGGGCGTGTTGACCAGGTGCTCCTCGCCCCGCAGCACGTCCGTGATCCCCATGTCCGCGTCGTCGCACACGACCACGAAGTTGTAGGTCGGCTTGCCGTCGGTGCGCACCATGATCCAGTCGTCGACCTCCGCGTTCTGGAAGGTCACGTCCTTGCGCACGGCGTCGCGAAAGCGCGTCTCGCCGTCGGGGACGAGGAAGCGCACCGTGTGGGCCTCGCCGGCGGAAGCGCGGCGGGCGGACTCGTCCGCGGCCACGGTCCGGCAGTGGCGGTCGTAGGCCGGCGTCACCTTGCGCGCCTCCTGCTCGGTGCGCAGCGCCGCGAGCCGTTCGGACGCGCAGAAGCAGCGGTAGGCCTTGCCCTCGGACAGCAGCCGGTCGGCGAGCTCGCGGTGGCGCTCGATGCGCTCGGACTGCCGGTACGGAGCGTGCGGGCCGCCGACGTCGGGGCCCTCGTCCCACTCGAGCCCCAGCCAGGAGAGCCCCTCGAGGATCTCGACCTCGTGCTCCACCCGGGAGCGCTCCGGATCGGTGTCCTCGACGCGCAGCAGGAACACCCCGCCGCGGCCCCGGGCGTAGGCCCAGTTGAAGAGGGCCGTGCGAGCGCCCCCGACGTGGAGCTTCCCGGTCGGACTGGGGGCGAAACGGACGCGTACGGACTCTGTCATGGCTGCCAATCGCTGCGGGGGGCGAAGAGCCTACCCGGCGGGGTTGGAATCGCCACCGGTGCAGCTAGATTCCGTGGATGACAAGCGAGAACGAACACCCCCCCCTCCGTCGCGAGCTGGTCCAGAAGATGCCGAAGGTCCTGCTGCACCAGCACCCCGACGGCGGCCTGCGCCCCGCGACCGTGCTCGACCTGGCGAAGCAGGTCGGCTACGAGGGTCTGCCCGTCCGCGACGAGGGAGAGCTGGCCGACTGGTTCTACCGCGGCGCCGCGCGCGGCACGCTGCCGCTCTACCTCGAGGGCTTCGAGCACACGATCTCCGTGATGCAGACGCCCGAGGCGCTCGAGCGCGTCGCGTACGAGTTCATGGAGGACATGGCGCGCGACAACGTCGTGTACGCCGAGGTGCGCT
>CAYGPA010000020.1:0-23439 GCA_964351535.1 uncultured Planctomycetaceae bacterium | reverse complement strand
CGCGCCCGCCGCCGCCGGAGTCGGCCTTGAGCAGCACTGGGTAGCCGATCTCGGCCGCGAGGCGCACGCCCTCCTCGACGCTCTCGAGCACGCCGTGCGAGCCCGGGATGACGTCGAGGCCGGCGGCGCGCATGGCCTCCTTGGCGCTCGACTTCACGCCCATGGTCTCGATCGCCTCGACCGGCGGGCCGACGAAGGTCAGCCCGTGCTGCATGCAGAGCGCGGCGAAGAGCGGGTCCTCGGCCAGGAATCCCCAGCCCGGGTGGACGGCGGCGCAGCGCGTCTGGACGGCGGCCTGGACGACGCGCTCGCGGTCCAGGTAGCTCTCGCGGGCGGCCGAGGGCCCGAGGCACACGACCTCGTCCATCGCGTTCGCCCAGGAGGAGCCGCGGTCGGCGACGGACACGACGCCCACGGGCGCCACGCCCAGCTCTCGGCAGGCGCGCGCGATGCGGACGGCGACTTCGCCGCGGTTGGCGATCAGGAGGCGTCGGAACAAGACGCCGGGAGAGTAGCAGAGTCGCACCGGCTATGCTGCCGGACCGTGCCCCGCTCCACCGCGTATCTCGACACTCTCCCGGCGGCTCGCCCGCGGCGCCTTCCGACTCGCCGCCCGGCTCGCGCATGGGCGCTGGTCTGGGCGCTCGGGCTCGTCGCGACGGCGGCGGCCGCGCCCCGCCAGCAGCCGGGCGACGCGCGCGAGGCGCTCGAGCTCTTGCGCTCGCCCGAGGCCGCCGAGCGCGCCGTCGGCGAGCGCTGGCTCGCCGCGCGCGTCGGCCGCTCCGACTTCGACGCGGTGGCCGACGCCCTGCGCGAGGCCGACGTCGAGCCGCGCGAGCGCGTCGTGCGCGCGCTCGCGAGCGACGACCGCCACCTGGGTCTCGCCGCGCGCCTCGCGGTCGACTACGACCCGCCCGTGGCGCGCGCCGGAGAGGCCGCGCTGGTCGCGCTGGCCGAGCGCTTCACGACGGACGACCCCGGCCGGCCCAGCGACGTGCTCGCGGGCGACGCGGTGACGTCCAAGCTCGTCGAGGGCTTCACGTACAGCTGGAGCCTGGCGCTGCCCGCGCCGTCGCTCGACCACGCCGTGGACCGCCTCGAGCGCGTGGCGCTCGGCGCCGAGCTCGTGTTCTCGCGCGCCGCCCCGGTGCGGCTCGTGCTGGCGCCCGAGCTGCTGGCCGAGGAGCGCGAGCTCCTGCCCACGCGCGACCCGCTGACGCTGCGCCTGCCCGAGGGCGGCTTCGACCGACCGTCCGGTCCCGTCGCCGGCCTGCTCGACGAGCTGCGGCGCTACCACGGCATGCGGCTCGAGGGCTTCGGCTTCGACGGCTCGGCGCCGTGGATCCTCGTCGCCCCGCGCGGCGAGGTCGGGCGCTTCACGGCCGACGAGCTCCTGGCCCGCTGGTGCCGGCTCGCGCTGCAGCATCCCGACCGCCCGCTCGGCGAGGGCGCCGCGCGCGCGCTGGCCGCGGCCGGCTGGCCCGCGGCGATCGCGTGGCTGGAGGAGCGCTGGCTCGAGGCCGGCGACCGCAACGCGCTCTCCGGGCTGCTCGTCGCCGCGGGTCGCGGAAACGTGGCCCCGGGCATCGCCACGGCGCCGTTCGTGCGCGACCTCCTGCGGCGCGCCGACGACGGTCTGCGCGCGAAGGACGTGGTCGCCCTGGCCGTGGCGACCGACATCCAGCGCGCGCTCGCTTCGTTCGGACGCCTCGGCGCGGCGGGGGAGGACCTGCTCCCCGCGCTCCTGGCGGGCTTCGAAGCGGCCCCGCCGGCAGGGCGCTGGCTGCGCCTGTCGGTGCTCGAGAGCTGGCGCCTCACGTCACCCGAGCTGCGGGCCGAGCTGCGCGCCGCGCTGCTCGCGCCGGAGGGCGACTGGCGCGACGCCGACCTGCGGCTGCAGGCGCTGCGCACGCTGGCGGCCGACCCGGGCGCGGACGTGGAGGGGGAGGTGCCCGCCTCGCCCGCGGCGGTCTGGGCCGCCGCGCGAACCCTCGGCGAGTGCGAGCTCGCGCTGGAGGCCTTCGAGCGGCTGGGCCTGCGACCGCCCGCGAGCTGGCGCGGGGCCGGGACGCTGGCGCCGTTCCCTCGCGCGACGCACTGGATCTTCGAGTGGTGGCTCGCGAGCGGCGAGCTGGCCGTCGCCGCCGAGCACCTGTCCGAGCTGCTGTCCTCGTCGGACGAGTCGACCGCGCGCCTGCTCGAACGCCGCCTCTCGCGGCGCGCGGAGAGCGGCGCGCGCGACGCGGTGCGCGAGGTCCTCGACCGCGCCCGCGCACAGCTCGAGGGCACCTCGGGCGACGCCGTCGAACGTCTGGACCTCGTGGCCCTCGAGGCCGACTGCATCGACCCCGAGCGCGAGGCGGCCCTCCTCGCGAAGGCGCTCGCCGATCCCGGATCGGACGTGCTGCTGCTCGGAGCCCTCGGCGGCCGTCGCGGCGGAGAGGCGGCCCTGGAGCGCGCGCTGAGCCGGCTCGAGGCGGCGCTCGAGGTCGCGGGCCCGACCGGGCGTCCGACGCGCGAGTTGCAGGCCGTCGAGCGCGCGCTCGTGGGGCTGCGGCGCGCGGGGCTGGATGCCGAGGCGGAGGAGACCCAGGCCGCGGTCCGGCGTCTCTTCCGCGAGGCCGAACACCCGCTCTACCGCTACCTGCTGCTGGGCGCCTGGCCGCCGCGGCCGGGGCTGCGCCCGCGCGAGCTCGAGGCCCGCGATCCGGGTCTCGAGGAGGTCTGGGCCGGGCGGTGAACCGGCGGAACTGTCTGGGTTGCGTGTTGGAAACGGGGCGTCCCGGGGTCGCAGCTCCTTGCGAGGCCGCGACTTGGGGTGGCCGCCCGGCCGCCGCGGCCCGGGGGTCGCGGAACCGCCGAACTCCCGCCGCTCCCGTCCTCTCCGCGAGGCCCGGGGGCCCGGTCCGCGATCCCGCGTCGCGGTCGGGTGCTCACGGATTCCACACCGAACCCAGTCAGCTCGTGGGGCTTCCTGGTAAGAAACATCTTCGGTCTGAGATCGCGTTGGCCGATGACCCTCCCGGCTCCCTCGTCCGTCGGCAGGCCCGCTCTCTCCCAGGCCGCGGTCTCCCCTCCGGCGCCTTCGCGCGGCGCCCCTCCCTTCGATGCCCATGGCCCTCTTCCGCAAGCCTCAGCCGGTCGGCCCCCTCCAGGTCGCGGACCCCAACGAGGCCCGCAACATCCCGATCACGAACGAAGAGCTCGCGATGGCCAGCGAGCCTCGCGGGCACATCTCCGAGCAGTTCCGGACGCTGCGCAACTCGATCACCGCCCTCAACCCGGGCGGGGCACCGCGCAGCATCGTGGTGACGAGCGCTCTGCGCGGCGAGGGCAAGACCGTCAGCACGCTGAACCTCGCCGTCGCGCTGGCCGAGATGCCCGGCGCGCACGTGCTCGTGATCGACGCCGACCTGCACCACCCGGCGATGGAGGGCTTCCTCGGCCTGCCGCGTCGCCAGGGGCTCTCCGAGCTGCTGTCCGGCCGCCTCGACCTCGACCACGCGATCCGCGCGACGTCGATGCCCGGCCTCGCGATCCTCGGCGCGGGTGCGCTGCCGAAGAATCCCTCCGAGCTGCTCGCGTCCGACCGCATGAAGGCCGTGCTGAACTCGCTGAAGCGCCGCTACAACTACGTGCTGATCGACACGCCCGAGGCGATGACGATCAGCGACGCCAGCCTGCTCGGGGCCATCGCCGACGGCGTGCTGCTCGTCGTGCGGATCGGCTCCACGCCGCGGCAGTACGTCGAGCAGGTCAACAGCATGCTCGAGAACCTGGGCGGCAACGTGCTCGGCACCTGCCTGACCGGCGCGCAGCAGGAATACACCGCGCGCGGCTACCGGTCGTACACGCGCCGCTGAGCGCGAGTTCAGCGCACGTAGCCCAGCGCGCTGAGGTCGGAGCGCATCGCGTCGTCCGGGGCAGCTTCGTTCCACGGCGAGACGCCCACGGCGGCGTCGACGTGCCCGTGCAGCAGAAGTGCGAGAGCCGGGACCTCGGTATCGAGGTCCTCCGCGGAGCGGTCCGCGAGCAGGTTCACGCGTTCCAGCGGGTCGGTGTCGAGGTCGTAGAGCTCGTAGCGATCCTCGCCGGTGAACCACATGAGCTTCTGGTTTCCGCGCCGCAGCCCCACGACTCTCTGCGGTGCCGGTGCCCCGGGGCGCTGGCCGTACTCGGTCGCCAGGAGGATCGGATGCACCTCGCTGGACATGGCCGCGAGGGCCGAGGGGGTCCCGATCCGGCCGCGGGCGATCTCGATCAGCGCCGCGTGGAGCGAGGTCCACCGCACGGGCGTCGCCACCCTCCCGGGGGCGACGCGACCCGGCGCCCAGACGATCAGCGGAACGCGGACGAGTTCCTCGTGCAGGGAGTGGCCGTGGGTGAGCATGCCGTGGTCCAGGAACTCCTCCCCGTGGTCGCTCGTGACGACCACGACGACGTCTTCGAGCAGCCCCTCGGCTTCCAGCTCGCGCAACCATCGGCCCAGGCCGGCGTCCCAGCCGGCGACTTCCGCGTCGTACAGCGCCCGGAAGTGCACGGCGTCGCGCGCGGAGAGCGTGTCGGGGTCGGAGCCTTGCGCCAGGCGCGCGCGCAGGGCGCTGACCGCCTCCTTCGTGGCCAGGGGGTGCGGACCGCCGTACGGGGGAACGTGCGCCTCGCGCAACTCCGCCGGCGGATCGTACGGGTCGTGCGGCTCCATGGCGTGCACGTAGGCGAAGGTCTGCAGCCCGTGCTGCTCGCGCAGCCACCTGGTCGCGGAGGTGTGGAGGGTCTCCACGTCGGGATCGAAGAAGAGCTCCACGAACGTCTCGAAGCCCTGGTGGAAATTGCGGGCGCGGGCCACCAGGCGGTTCGTGACGAAGGCGCCGGTGGTGACACCCTCCGCGGCGAGGCGCTCGGCCAGGGTCCGGAGTCCGTCGACGAGCACGGCGCGTTCGTCGTGGACGACTCCGTGCGCGTCGGGGTCGAGTCCGGTGAAGAGCGACGCGACCGACGGCAGCGTCCAGGGCGCGGGGGCGACCGCGTTCTCGAACACGAGTCCCTCGGCCGCCAGGCGGTCGAGCTCGGGGGTGGCGTTCGCCTCGCCGCCGTAGCAACCCAGTGCGTCGGTGCGCAGGGAATCGACCAGCACGACGAGGAGGCTCGGGCGCTCGCGGCTCGCGCGTCGACGGGGGATCGTGACGCTTCGAACGATGCGCACGTCGCTCCAGCCGCCGCGCACTGCGGTGCCTCGCGGGTGCTCTTCGGCGGCGAGTTCCACGACGATCTCCCGGCCCGCCCAGGGCGCCAGCGCGAGCTCGCCCGCTTGCCACGCGTCGGCCTGGAGGACGGGCCGCGCGGGTGCGAACGGACCGCCGACGCGTTCCCCTTCGACGCGGACCTCGAAGCCCAGACCGGGTGCTCCCGCGGCGAGCGTGGACGCATCGAGGGCGACGGCGTAGGTCAGCAACCAGTCGCGCTCGGGCGTGCAGCGGAACGAGCAGGACGTGCCGGGCGGCGTCACGAGCGCCAGGCGGCCCGCGAAGTCGCTCGCGCCCGCCACGGCCGGGACGATGCGACCGGACTTGACCGCGGGGCTCGATCTCGTCAACAGTCCCGGAGTCGCCAGCGGGTCCAGGATGGTCTCGACCAGGGCGATCGGAGCCCGACTGGAATCGGTGCCGTCACGGCACGCGATCGCGATGGGAACCAGCAGGGCGGGCAGCCACGCGACGGCGCCGGTTCTCGGTGCGAAGCTGGAGAGGGTTAGGATGGTCCGGTGCATCGACTCTCGTTTCGTGGGCGACGCGCACGCCAGCTCAGGCCCCACGGGGCGGGTCGGGGGTCCCTCCATAAAAGTTAGACAAAAATTTCGGGGAGTGTGGCTCGGCGCGCTCCTGGTTTCCGCGTGCGGCCCTCCGCGGGCCACGCCGGAGGCGGACGGCTCTCCCGCGACCGGTCCCCTGGTGGTGGCCGTGGACGCCGGCCATCGCAACGTCAACACGCTGGGGGGTCGCTACCGTCCATTTGGGGAGCTGCTGGAGGCCGACGGCCTCGTGGTGCGGGCCCTGTCGGAGCCCCTGTCGGCGGCGGCCCTCGCGGAGATCGACGTGCTCGTCGTCTCCAACGCCCGCCCGCGCGAGGCGCTGGGTGCCCATCTCGCCCGCGGGCGCTCGGCCTTCGAGCGCGAGGAGATCGAGGCCCTCGTCGACTGGGTCGACGGCGGCGGGGCGCTGCTCTTCGTGGCCGACCACATGCCGGCCGCGGGCTACGCCGCCAGTCTCGCCGAGGCCTTCGGGGTCGAGTACGTCGACGGGTTCGCGATGGAAGCCGGCGGTCCGCGGGGCGACCGGGGAACCTGGTCCCTGCTCGTGTTCGACCGCGAGCGCCGCGGGCTGGCCGACCATCCGATCACGCGCGGTCGGAACGAACACGAGCGCGTCGAGTCCGTGGTCACCTTCAGCGGTTGCGCGCTGCGCTCGGAGGATCCCGCAGCGGTGGTCCTCTTGCGCCTTCCGCCCGACGCGGTCGCCTTGATGCCCGCGAAGCCCTGGGAGTTCGCGGACGACACGCCGCGCCGCGACGTCGGCGGATGGTCGCAGGGGCTCGTCCTCGAGCGCGGCGCGGGCCGCGTCGCCTTCTTCGGCGAGGCTTCGATGTTCACGGACGTGGAAGACGGCAGCGGAGGCCGTCTGGGGTTCGGACATCCCGAGGCGGCACACAACCGACGGTTCGTGCTCAATCTCGTGCGCTGGCTAGCCCGGACCCTTCGTGACGCGTAGATCGAAACGGCTCAACTCGGCTCTTGCTGGTGCTTTGCGGACACCGGCCCCGCAGGCGACCTTGCAAGGTCGTAAGTGCCGGCAGGAGTCGAGAGGCAGCCGAAGGCTGCCGGTTGTGTCGTTTCGGCTGCGTGCTCATGAGGGTCCGGGCCAGGCGGGCGCTGAGCGCGTGTCGGCGTACCCACGCCGCCCAACCATGCTAGGCTGACCTCGCACCATGGAGGTCCAGCTAGGTCTGGCTGCAGGGCTCCTCGTCGCGGCCCTGGTGGCCCTGACGTATGCCGCGGGCACACGCCGCGCGCGCGGTGCCTTGGCGGCGGTCTTCGTCGTGCTGGCCTTCGCGGCGCTGGCGCTCGGCGTGGCGCGCGACGGCGTGCTGCGCGCGGGGCTCGCGACGCCGGACACGCGTCCGTACGAGGTGCGCCACCAGGACTTCGTGCGCTCCGACTCCTGCCGCGCGTGCCACCCGGCGCAGTACGACTCCTGGTACCGCTCGTTCCACCGCACGATGACGACCGTGGCGACGCCCGCCAGCGTGCTGGGGGACTTCAGCGGTCAGCGCGTGTCCTACGACGGCACGGAGTGGACGCTCGCGCGCCGCGGCGACGAGTTCTTCGTCTCGGCCGAGGGCCGCGGCGAGTCGCGCGTGACGATGACCACGGGCTCGCACCACTTCCAGGCCTACTGGCTCGAGACCGGCGAGGCGCGCAAGATCGTGCTGTTCGAGCTGTGCTGGCGCGTCGACGAGGACCGCTGGATGCCGATCGACGCGGCCTTCCTGTTCCCGCCGGACACGCGCCAGGCCACCGGCGACGGCCGCTGGAACACGACGTGCAGCAAGTGCCACTCGACGGGCCTGCGCCCGGGGCTCTCCGACGCGCACGCGATGGACACCCACGCGGCCGAGTTCGGCATCGCCTGCGAGGCCTGCCACGGCCCCGGCCGCGAGCACGTGACCGAGAATCGCGATCCGTCGCGCCGCTTCCAGCAGTACTTCGCCGCGGGCGTCGACCCGACCATCGTCAACCCGGTGTCGCTCTCCGCCGAGCGCGGCTCGCAGGTGTGCGCCCAGTGCCACGCGGTCACGCGCCTCACGAGCGCGCGCGACGAGCTGGACTGGTCGATCTCGGGGTTCCGCTTCCGTCCCGGCGACGACCTCGAGGCCACGCGCACGGTCCACCGCGAGGGGCGCGAGTGGTTCTGGCCGGACGGGATGATCCGCGTCTCCGGGCGCGAGTACAACGGGCTCAGCCTCTCGCCGTGCTTCACGCACGACGACGCCGACACGCAGCTCGCGTGCACGAGCTGCCACGTGCTGCACAAGCGCGACGACGACCCGCGCCCGTGGGACGAGTGGCGCGACGATCAGCTGGGCTACGGCATGGACGGCAACGCGGCGTGCACGCAGTGCCACGACGAGTACTCGGGCGAGGCCGAGCTCGCCGCGCACTCGCGCCACGCGGCGGGCTCCGCGGGCAGCGGCTGCTACGACTGCCACATGCCGCACACGACCTACGGCCTCCTGAAGGCGCTGCGCAGCCACGAGGTCTCCAGTCCGTCCGTGCACGAGAGCACGGCCTTCGGGCGGCCGAACGCGTGCAACCTGTGCCACCTCGACCGCACGCTCGAGTGGACGGCCGAGCAGCTCGCCGAGGGCTGGGGCGTACCCCGACCGGGCACGCGCGACGGCGGGCGCGCCCTGACGCGGGACGAGCGCGAGATCTCCGCCGCGGCGCGCTGGCTGCTCGGCGGCGACGCCGGACAGCGCGCGCTGCTCGCATGGCACACGGCCTGGGAGCCCGCGCGCGAGGCCTCCGGAGACGACTGGCTCGCGCCGTTCCTCGCGCCGCTGCTCGACGATCCCTACGAGGCGGTTCGTTTCCTGGGCTACCGCTCGCTGTCGAGCTTGCCCGGATTCGGGGACTGGAGCGGCGACTTCCTCGACGCGCCGCGACGGCGCCGCAGCGCCGTGGGCGAGGCGCGCGCCGCCTGGGAGCTTCGCGGCGCCGTCGGCGGTCGACCCGCGCTGCTGCTCGACGCCGAGGGCGCGCTCGACGAGGACGCCTGGCAGCGCCTGCTCGCCGGGCGGGACGACCGCCCCGTCTCCCTGCACGAATGATCATGGACATGGAAGCCGCCCCGCCCCCGGAGTCCCGCAAGCTCGTCCAGCGACACGTCCGCTTCGGATGGTGGGCGCTCGCGCTCTTCCTGAGCCTCGGGATCGTTCTCGAGGTCCTGCACGGCTTCAAGATCGGCTACTACCTCGACGTGACGAACTCGACGCGGCGCGAGATGTGGCGCCTCGCGCACGCGCACGGGACGCTCTTGGCGCTGGTGCACCTCGCGTTCGCGTGGACGCAGTCGCGCGGCCCGGCTCCGCTGCGCGGCGCGCGGCCGGCTTCGGCCTGCCTGCTCGCCGCCTCGTTCCTGCTGCCGGGCGGCTTCTTCCTGGGCGGCCTCGTCACCTACGGCGGCGACCCGGGCCTCGGCATCCTGCTGGTGCCGATCGGCGCGCTCTGCTTCGCCGCGTCCGTGTTCACGACCGCCTGGGGCGTGTCGCGTCCGAGCTGAGGGCCGCGCTCACTCGGACTGGTACTTCTCGTGCGCGGCCTCGCGCATCGGGAACAGCGGGTCCACCACGCGCGCCATGGCCTTGTCGCCGTGACCTTCGAGCACGTCGATCTCCATCGCGA
Organism: uncultured Planctomycetaceae bacterium; assembly: GCA_964351535.1. Classification (GTDB taxonomy): domain Bacteria; phylum Planctomycetota; class UBA1135; order UBA1135; genus JAUIDW01. The sequence continues at coordinate 13,982 of CAYGPA010000020.1, read as the reverse complement.
CGAGCACGCCCAGCACCTTGGCCATGTCGCGCCGGAACTCGCGCGTGTGCTGGTCGCGTTCGTCCTCCGGCAGCTCGTCCAGGTTGGCCGGTGCGAGCAGCTTGGCGGCGAGGGCGGCCTTCTGGAGCTCCGCGATGTGCTCGAGGGCCGCCGCCTCCTGGGTCGGATCCTGCAGGGCCGTCGAAGCTCCCTTGAGGTGGCGCTTCAGGACGTACATGAGCTCCTCCAGCTCGCTCTCCGGCGCGGAGCCGGCGTGGACGGGGAACGCGAGGAGGGCGGTCGGGACGAGGGCGAGGCCCGCGAGGAGCAGGGCGGCGGCGGTCGTGCGCATGGGGGGATCTCCGTTGTCCGGGGTCGACCTCAAGATAGCGCCGCGCCCGGGGGAGATCACCGCGGAGGGCTCCGAAGTCCCGGCTCGGCTCCTAGGGAAAGGGGTGCCCCGCGCGCGCGGATCGGGAACACTGTCGCGTGATGGCACGCTTCGCAGCCCGTCCGCGCCGCCGGGGCGCCCTCCTGACCGCGCTCCTCCTCGCGGCGGGCTGCGGCGGCGAGTCCGCGGTCCCGCCGCGGCGGCCCTACAACGTGCTGCTCGTCTGCGTCGACGACCTGCGGCCGGCCCTCGGTTGCCTCGGGGACCCGCTCGCGGTGACGCCCAACATCGACGCGCTGGCGGCCGCGGGCGTGACCTTCGGGCGCGCGTACTGCCAGATCCCGCTGTGCTCGCCGTCGCGGCTCTCGATCCTCTCCGGGAGGCGCCCGGAGTCCCTGGGCGTCTACGACCAGGTCGGAACGCTGCGCGAGGCCGCGCCCGACGCCGTGACCCTGCCGCAGCACTTCCGCGACCACGGCTACGTCACGTGCGCGGTCGGGAAGAACTTCCACGGCGGCCACGACGACCCCGCCTCGTGGACCGTGCCGAACCGCTGGCAGCAGGAGCTGGCGGCCGCGATGGAGGAGGGCGACGAGGAGGACCTCGGCGCGGGCGCGGGCGTCCCGATCGCGCGCTCCGGACCGCAGCGTGACACGTCCGTGTGGCGCGCGGTCGACGGCGACGGCGTGCGCGACCGCGGGACCTGCGACGCCGCGCTCGCGGCGCTGCGCGAGCTCGCGGACGAGCGCTTCTTCCTCGCCGTGGGCTTCGCGCGCCCGCACATTCCGTGGGTCGTGCCGCGCGAGGCCTACGACGCGCACCCGCCGGAGAAGTTCACGCTGCCGCGCGTGCAGGCGCCGCCCCCGGGCGTCGCGGCCGTCGCGTTGCACGGCTTCAGCGAGCTGCGGCGCTTCGCCGACATCCCCGACACCGGTCCGGTGCCGCCGGACAAGACGCTGGAGCTGGCGCGTGCGTACTACGCCTGCGTGACGTACATCGACGGGCTGATCGGCGAGCTCGTGGCCGAGCTGGACGCGCTCGGGCTGCGCGACGACACGCTCGTCGTCCTCTGGAGCGACCACGGCGTGCACCTCGGCGAGCAGGGCATGTGGACCAAGCAGACGCTCTTCGAGGCCTCGCTGCGCGTGCCGCTCGTCTTCGCGTTCCCCGACGCGCCGCCGGGGCGCACCTCCGACGCGCTGGTCGAGACCGTCGACCTCTTCCCGACGCTCGTCGACCTGTGCGGCCTGCCCGCGCCGAGCGGCCTCGACGGCCTGAGCCTGCGCCCGCTGATCGAGGACCCGACGCGCCCGTGGAAGCGCGCGGCCTTCAGCGTCCTGCTGCGCTACGCGCCCGAGTTCGGCCTCGTGCGCGGCGAGTCGGTGACCGACGGCCGCACGCGCTACGTCGAGTGGACACGCGGCGGCGAGCCCTTCGCGCAAGAGCTCTACGACCTCGAGGGCCCGAACGCGGAGTCCGAGAACCTCGCGCGCACCGGCAGCGGCGGCCGGCTGCTCGACGCGCGCCGCCTGCTGTCCGCCGGCTGGCGCGCGGCGGCGCCTCGCTAGCTGGATGGTGCGAGAAGGCCGGTCTCTTGGCCGCAAGCACCGCAAGAAGTTGCGGCCGGCGTTCTCACGTCGAGCTGGTGGGGTGAAGCGCTAGTGATAGACGTAGAACAGCTGGCAGGTAGCCTCGAACGTCTTGAGTGTGCAACAGCCCGCGAAGATGCCGGCGCCGCCGACGGCTCCACCATCTCCGTATCCGGAGAAAGTGGCGCTGAAGGTTCCGGTTCCAACCATCTGCGGTGCCAGGTCCCAGAAGGCTTGCGCCTCGAAGGATGCCGCTGAGCCGAAGGCGCATTGGCCCGGCTGAAAGATGGTCGGCGACCCGAACTGGACGTCCGAAACTCCCCTGGAAAGAAGGGTCACGATCGAGAGGCTCGCTGAGCAATTGCACCTCCACTCGACGAGGCCCGGCTGTGAAAGCGGACTCAGGCACAGTTCACCTTGAGACGTTCCTGTCACCGAAAGGACCGAGATCAGTCCGAGCAGCGTTCCCATGGACGGATCGAATTGCGGGATCGAGAACGAGGCCGCGTCAGCCGCGCCGAGCCCACCCGTGCTCGTCGCTGACAGCGAGATGTTCGCCAAGGGCATGATGCGCGTCGTTGCCGGAGTCGGAGACGCTTGACGCGTGAAGTTCGGCGCTGCCGTAGTCGCTGCAACCTGTGCGACGCACTCGCGACCAAGCGCGAGCCCTGCGCTCGTTACTAGGCCGACTAGTACCAGTGTTGACACTCGGTTTCTCATGGCTCGCTCCTGGAAGAAATTCTGTTCTGAACCCATCCACGTCCGTCGAGCGTAGGGGCCGAATTGGCCTCCATCAACTTCTGGCCTCTCGGTGCGCTCGCCGCTGGACAGGTAGGGTGGCACCTGGATCTCGAGTCCGGCCTCGAACTCGGCGAGCTCCACTTGCGCGGTCGCCGTCGTGCTCCTTGCGAGCCCGCGTCACCTGTCGCGTCGCGCCCCGAGCACGTCGAAGAGCCAGCCCTGACGCCAGCCGGCGCGCGGCTTCGCTGGCGGCTTCGCGCGCTCGGCGCGCTCGGCGCGCTCGGCGCGGGCCGGTGCGCGCAGGGGCTTGCCCGTGCGGGCCGAGCGGATCAGGGCGCGCAGGTTCTCGCGCTCCCACGTCTCGGCGCGCGGGGTGTCGGCGTAGGCGCGCTCGCGGGTGCGGAAGGCGCGGCCGTGCCACTGGCGGCGGCCGCCGACGACCTCGACGGGCAGGGCGGCGTGCAGGAGCTCGTGGAAGAGCACGAAGCGCACGAACCAGCGCGGGACGGCTTCCTGGTCGAGCACCGGGTGGATGCGCAGGACGCGGGTGCTGTAGTCGAAGCTGCCGAGGCGCAGGGAGTGGCGCGCGCGTCCGCGCGCGGCGCGGCCCCAGGTGATCGTCGGCTCGGGATTCTCGGGGCCGAACTCGCCGGAGAACTCCTCGCCGAGCAAGCCGCGGGCGAGCTCCGCCAGGTCGTGGGCCGCGCCCTGCTGGCGCACGGTGACGCGCGGGCGCGCGCCGGGCTCGGGGGTGCCGAAGGTGGCGTCGATCCACTCGCCGAGGCACGCGCTGGCCTTCTTGGCGCGGCGGCCGGAGCGCAGCCAGCCGACGACGGCCGCGCGCACGTCCGCGGGGGCCTCGGAGAAGCGCCGGTTCATCTTCAGGAGGCGCGTACCGTCGACGCCCGGGGGCCCCATCTCGAGCACGTAGCGGCGCGCGCGCGTGTAGCGCACGCGCAGCGCGCAGCCGAGCTCGGCCGCGAGCAGCTCCTCCCAGTGGCGCTCGGTGAAGGCGCCGTCCTCGGGCCGGACGTCCTCGTCGGCCACGCGGCGGCTCCTACTGGCCGAGGTTCAGGTCCCGCGCGACCTCGGCGCCGTCGAAGACGCTGATCGCGACCTCCGAGTTGCGCTGGTCGACGACGGCGGTGAACACGTCTCCGCCCGCGCTGGGCGAGCGGCGCGTGGCCGAGAGCTTGTAGGCGCCCGGCTTCACGTGCGTGAACTCGTAGCGTCCGTTGGCGTCGGTGTGCTCCATGTAGGAGGTCACGCCGTCGTCGCCGCGCAGGATGACCTGCGAGCGCGGCATGACCTTGCCGGCCGCGTCCAGGACCGTGCCGCGGATCGTCCCGCCGGCCGTGAGCGACAGCGCGCCCAGGTCCACCTGCTGGCCCTCGCCGAGCTGCTTGTCCTTGACGATGAAGCGCGTGAAGTCCTCGTGCTCCACGTGCACCTGGTACGTGCCGGGCGAGAGCAGGTCGAGCTCGAACTGCCCCTTGGCGTCGGTGCGCGTGCGTCGCAGCGTCACGGTCGGGACGATGATGTCCTTGAACATGTCGTTGAACAGGTTGTCGACGTAGCTGTTGTCCTGCGTCGACACGCGCGCGCCCTTCACGGGACTGCCGGAGGCGTCGAGGACGACGCCCGCGAACGAGCCGCCCTTTCCGAGGCGCACCGAGACACCCGACTTGAGCTGGTCCTCCGCCGTGACGCGGAAGGGCTGCGAGTTGCCCTTGGCGTAGCCCTTGGCCTGGACCTGCACGACGTAGAGGCCGGGATCGACGCCGATCAGCTCGAAGGAGCCGTCGTCGTTCTGGAACGAGCCGGTGACGCCGGCCTCCTCGAAGATCGTCCCGGTCTCGTCCACGTACTGCAGCGAGGCCTTGAAGCCCTTGATCGGATTGCCGCTGCTGTCGACGGCGACGCCGGCGACCGAGCACTGCACGACCATCTGGATCTCGACGTCCTTCTGGCCCGCCTGCGCGCGGTTGCCGCGGCCAGGGGCTTGACGGAAGCCGTCGGCGGTCACGCGCATCATGTACGAGCCCGGGCCGAGGTCGAGCAGCTGGAAGTAGCCCGTCTCGTCGGTCCTGGCCTTGCCGCGCGAGGAGTTCGTGTTGCCGTAGTTCAGCGCCAGGATCTTGGCGCCCTCGATGCCCAGGCCGTCGGGCCCGACCACGCGGCCCTCGAGGGACTGGCCGGGCTCGAGCTGGAACTCGAGGATCTTCTCCTCGCCGTCGTCGCCCTTGAAGACGATGTTGTGCTGCAGCTCGCGACCGTAGCCCTCGGCCTCGGCCATCACGTTGCGCGCGCCCTCGGGGACGTTGCGGATCTCGTAGAAACCCGCGCCGTTGGTCGTGCCCGACTGGCGGTCGGGGCTCTCGAGCTCGCCCGTGAAGACGTAGGCGGAGTCCGTGTGCACCTGCGCGTTCGCGATCGGATTGCCCGAGCTGTCGGTGACGTAGCCCTTCAGGGTCGACCCCGCGACGAGGATCAGGTCCGGCGCGAGGTAGTCGCCCTGCTCGCCGACGACGACGCGGCTCTCCTGCGTCATCTTGAAGTCGGGGTGGCGCGCCGCGAGGTAGTAGTCGCTGCGCGGGTCGACCGCGTAGAAGGCGTACTCGCCCTGTTCGTCCGACTTCGTCGACTCCGGCTCGCCGGCCGGCTCCTGGTTGCTGTTGAAGAAGCTGTTGGCGAGGTCCTGGCCCATCAGGGCGGCCGTGGAGAGCAGCACCTCGGCGCCCGACACGGGGGCTCCGTCGATGTTCACCACCTTGCCGCTGAGCTTGTTCGTGTAGCCGCCGCGGACCTCTTCGGTCTCGTCGGCGTCGACCCGGATGGGCGCGACCTCCTCGGTCTCGACGCGCACGACGGGAGCCTGGAGTTCCGCGGTCTGCGGGGGCGTGACGGGCGCCTCGACGGGGCGGGTCGGGGCCGAGACGGCGGGGTCCTCGCCCGAGGGGCCGAGGAGGAAGAACAGGAACCCCGCCACCGCGGCGAGGGCCAGGATCAGGACGAGCAGAGCGCGCATGGGACTGTCGAAGGTCGTTCCGGAGGGGCGGGTTCCGGAGAGGAAAGAAGGGCGGAGTCTCTCGGGAGGGGAGGACGACGCAGGGGCGGCGGTCTTCCCGCGAATCCCCGGCAGGGGGAAGGGGAGGGGTGTGCGGTTCCGAATCGAGTGGAGCGGGCTTGCCGGGTGGACGAACTGGCCCGGCCGGAGTGGACTACGTACCGGCCGTCGCAGTTCCGATCATCTCCTCGGAATTCCGCAGGTTCGGCCCCGGCCACAGCGATTCCGTGAGGATCACGCTGCCCAGGAAGTAGCCGAACATCACGACCTCGAAGTCCACGCGTCGGTACACCTCGATGCGCGCCTTGCGGAAGGAGTGGACCGAGCGAGCCATCTCGCCGGTCTTGGGCGCCACGAGCTGCCAGCCGCGGCGGAAGCCGGGGATCGGCAGCAGGCGCAGCGGCTTGCTGCCCGTGTGCAGCTGGATGTCGCGCCGCATGACGTTCCAGCGCAGGGAGGAGCCCAGCCACTCCGAGCCCTCCGTCCACAGCGAGAACTGGCTGCGCAGGAGGCCCGGGTCGCGGCGGAAGTAGAGCACCTCGCCCTTCTCCGGACGGTAGGTGCCGGCCGTGATCACGCCGCGCGGGCTGCGCTCGGCGGTCAACACGCCGAGCGGGCCGTCCGCGCCCGAGATCGCGTGGCGCGGGCTCCAGAGGCCGGAGATGGAGACGCTGTAGGAGGAGGAGACCTCGAGGGACATGGGCTGCTGGGGCTGGGGACGGGGGGGGGACTCGTCCGGAGGGGGCTCTGCGGGAGAGAGGACCCGAAAGGATACCCGCTGGACGCGCGGGCCCGAGCACGCACGGCCCGGAACGGTCGCGAGCGGGCGATTCGCCGCCGCCGGAGCGCCGTTCGCAGGCTCCGGGTCCGGGTTAGAACAGGGCGCTGAGGGCCGAGGGCAGCGGCCGGCCGGTGATCCGGCAGGGTTCACAGTGGTCCACGCCGACGCCCGGCAGGTGGGTGCACGCGCTGCAGTCGGTGATCTTTCCCAGGGCCTCGTCGACGCCGCGCCGCTGCTTCTCGAGCCGGACGATGTTCTCGTCGAGGAGCCGGCGCTGCTCCTCCAGCGCGGCGCGGACGCGCTCCAGGAACCCGCGGCGGTCGGACTCGGGCGTGCCGATCGCCTCGGGCGCGATGAGCTCGCGGATGCGCTCCAGCGTCAGGCCGAGCGTCTGCAGCTCGCCGATCATGCGCAGCCGGTTCAGGTCGGTCCGTCGGTAGTAGCGAATGCCGCCGCCGGTCCGCGAGGCGGGGCGGATGAGCCCGAGTTCCTCGTAGTAGCGCAGCGTGCGCAGGTTCGTTCCGCCCTGACGGGCGAACTCACCGATCTTGATCAGTTCCTTGGGAGCGCTCACGGGTTGCCCGAGGCGGGGGCCGAGGGGCCTGCCGCGGTCTACCCGATATTTTAGCTCCTCGCGGCGAGATCGATCCAGGCTGGCGCCGTTCCGCGTCCAGGGCAGCCTCCGGGGTGCCCTGGGGGGCCGTCGAGGCGGCCTGGGCTTGAAGGGCGGTGTCCCCGAGCTATCCAATGGTCGAGCCATGACCGAGGATGCGCGGCGAGATCTCGCCGCCGCCACGACCGAGGAGCAGCCCCACCATGTTCTTGGACCCGACCTACCTGTTGATGATGGCCCCGGCCTTCGCGCTCAGCGCCTGGGCCCAGTTCAAGGTCAAGAGCACCTTCAACCACTACTCCAAGTTCGGCGTGCGCTCCGGCATGACCGGGGCCCAGGCCGCCGCGGCCGTCGTGCGCGCGGGCGGGGTGACCGGGGTGACGGTCGAGCGCCACCAGGGGTTCCTCAGCGACCACTACGACCCGCGCGCGAAGTCGCTGCGCCTCTCGCCGGAGGTGCACGACGGGCGCTCGATCTCGTCGATCGCCGTGGCGGCCCACGAGGCCGGGCACGCGATCCAGGACGCCACGGGCTACGCGCCGCTCGCGATCCGCTCGCAGCTCGTGCCGATCACGAACATCGGCTCGCGCTTCTGGATCTGGCCCTTCATCGCGGGCGCCATCTTCTCGAGCCAGGGCGGCGGGTCCTTCGGGAACACGCTGATCTGGATCGGCATCATCCTCTTCAGCGCCACGGTCCTGTTCCAGATCGTGACGCTGCCGACCGAGTTCAACGCCTCCAACCGCGCCAAGGCCGTGCTCGCGAACACCGGGATCGTCGCGACGCAGGACGAGGCCGAGGGCGTCAGCAAGGTGCTGCGCGCTGCCGCGATGACCTACGTCGCCGCGGCCATCGCGCAGATCATGCAGCTGATCTACCTGCTGATGCGCGCGCGCGACTGAGCCGCGCGGGGCGCGGTCGCCTTCGCGTCGCGAGCGCTCGCGGGTTGGCCCGAACGATTCCTGAGCACACAGCCGAGACGACACGACCGGCGGCCTCCGGCCGCCTGCCGGCGCTCGCAAAGCACCAGCAGGAGCCGAGTTGAGCCGTTTCGATCTACGCGTCATGAATCGTCCGGGCTAGCCTCCTGCCCCCGGGGAGGAGCGCTGCTCGCCGCCGGGCGTTCCGGGCCCCCGGTCGGGGGCCTCATCCCCGCCAAGTCACGAGAGGTTCGACCGTGGTGGACTCCATTCGTCTCGACTACACCCACGCCCTCACCGACGCCGTCGGCGAGCACGGGGTGACGATCCAGGATCTGGAAGGACTGGCCGCGCGTTCGCGCGCCGCGCTCGAGGCCGTCCAGGCGCGCCGCGGCGCGGACCTGCGCTGGATGGACCTGCCGTACGCCGACGGCGTGCGCGCCGACATCCGCGCCTACGCCGAGAAGGTCGCGGGGCGCTTCGAGAACGTGGTCGTCCTCGGCATCGGCGGCTCGGCGCTGGGGATGACGGCGCTGCAGACCGCGCTGAACGGTCCGTTCCACAACCTCGCCCCGGGGGGCAGTCCGCGCCTCTTCGTGCTCGACAACGTCGACCCCGACCTCGTCGGCGAGTTCCTGAAGACGATCGACCCGTCGAAGACGGTCTTCAACGTCATCTCGAAGTCCGGCGGCACGGCCGAGACGATGAGCCAGTTCCTGATCTGCCGCAAGGCGCTGATCGACGCCGTCGGCGAGGCGGCGCACGCCGAGCACATCGTCGTCACCACCGACGCCGAGAAGGGCACGCTGCGCACGATCGTCGAGCGCGACGGCTACCGGGCCTTCGTCGTCCCCGACGGCGTCGGCGGACGCTTCAGCGTCCTCTGCCCGGTCGGCCTCGTGCCCGCGGCGCTGGTCGGCATCGACATCGACGAGCTCGTGGCCGGCGCGGCCTTCATGGACGAGCGCTGCAAGCAGCCGGAGCTGATGCGGAACCCCGCGCAGGTCTACGCCGCGTTGCAGTTCCTGTTCCAGCAGCGCAAGGGCATGCCGATGGCGATCACCTTCGCGTACTCCGACCGCCTCAAGAACCTGGCGGACTGGTACGCGCAGCTCCTGGCGGAGTCGATCGGCAAGCGCAAGAGCCGCGACGGCCGCGACGTCTTCACCGGCCCGACGCCCGTGCGCGCGGTCGGCGTGACCGACCAGCACAGCCAGGTGCAGCTCTACGCCGAGGGACCGTTCGACAAGTGGTTCACGCTGCTCGGCGTCGAGCGGCCCCGGCACGCGGTGGAGATCCCGCTCGCCTACGAGGACCTCGACGCGGTCGCCTACCTCGGCGGCCACACGCTGGAGGAGCTCTTCCAGGCCGAGCGCGACGGCACGCGCATCGCGCTGACCGAGGCCGGGCGTCCGAACGTCAGCATCTCGTTCCCCGAGGTCACGCCGCACACCGTCGGGCAGTACCTGTACCTGATGGAGATCGCCGTCGCGCTGATGGGCGAGCACTACGGCGTCGACGCCTTCGACCAGCCCGGCGTCGAGGCCGGCAAGGTCGCCGCGTACGCGCTGATGGGGCGCGCCGGCTACGAGGAGCGCCGCGCGGAGATCGCCGCCGCCGTGCGCGGTGACGCGCGCGTCGTCTGAATCCCCGCACCCACGCCCGCGTCCACGGAGCACGCTGTGAACCTCGCCGCCACGATCCTCACCGCCGCGCTGTTCGCCGGCCCCGCGTCCGAGGTCGAGTTCGTCGCCGAGCGGCTCCCGCCCGGCTGGCAGCTCGCGCGCGACGCCGTCCTCGACCCGCTGCAGGTCACGGCCGTGGCGCAGAAGCTCGGCGTGCCGCTCCGGACCCTGCGCCAGCAGGTCGTCGACGTCCGCGGGTTCCCGCTGCAGGTCAACCTGATCGAGGTCGAGGACGACGCGCAGGCCGCGGCGCTCGTCGAGGTGCTCTCCGCCGGCGGTCGCCGCGAGTTCATCGCCCGCCGCGGCACGACCGTCGTCGAGTTCGCGAAGATGAACCTCGTCGCGGCCAAGGCCCTGCGGCACGCGCTGGGGCTCGCTCCCGCCGCCCCGACCACGTGGCGCGCGAGCTTCCGCGTCGCCTGCGTCAACGAGCTCGACTACATGGAGGCGAATCGCGTGTTCAACGCGTTCTTGAAGCTCGACGAGGATCCCGACCAGGCCGCCCTCGTGCGCGAGCTGACGTCCGACTGGCGCATGGGCGACAGGCTGGACCTGCGCGCTCCGGGCCCGGGCTTCGACGTCGAGTACGCCTTCGAGCCCGAGCCGCGCGAGATCGCGGTCGACGGCGAAGTGCTGCGCGCGACCTTCGACGAGCTCCCGCGGCTCCACGGCCTGCCCTTCGTCGACGTGCGGGCGACGATCCGCGTCGCCGATCGCTTCGCTCCCGCGGCGCCTGCCGCCCCCGGGGCTCCGGGCGACAACGTCGACGCCGCGTGGTGGCCCGCCGACTCCGCCGTCGTCGCGGACCTGGCCGCGAAGCTGACCGCGGACTGCGACTCCGACCTCGAACGCCTGCAGGCCGTGTTCGACCACGTCGCGCGCGAGATCCGCTTCGCGGGCGACGTCACCGGCAGCCGCTACGGCGTCGAGCGCGTGCTCGACCAGGGCTACGGCCACTGCTGGGACAAGAGCGACGCGCTCACGGCGCTCTGCCGCGCCGCCGGCCTGCGCGCGCGCCAGACCGCCGGCTGGGTGCCGCCGCTCGGCTCGGGCCACGTGTGGACCGAGGTGCACCTGTCGGGCCGCGGCTGGCTGCCCGTCGACGCCACGTGCCGCTGGCTCGGAACGAGCGCGGACTACGTCCCGTGGTTCCTGACCGAGGACGGCGAGATGCCGATCGTCTACCTCGCCATGCCGCAGCTCGAGCGCGTCGAGTAGTCCGCGGCGCGATCCGCGCCCGGGACTTCGACCGCCCGGCGCGGGTGCCGACAGGGGGCGATAGGCACCCGTGGGCGACCGCTTGTGTCGTTTCGGCGGCGTGCTCCCGAATCGTTCGGGCTAGATTCGGGGGCCGTGAGCGCCGAGGCCTGGTTCCTGGTCGTGTTGCTCGTCGTGGCGCTCGTCGCCATGGCCCGCGGCATGGTGCGCGTCGACCTGGCCGCGGTCCTGATCCTCGTCGCGCTGGTGCTCCCGTGGCGGCCGACCGACTCCGGGTGGGTCGGGATCCTCGAACTCACCGACGGCCTGTCGGGGTTCGGCAGTCCCGCCGTGGCCATGATCGCGTCGATGTTCGTGCTGTCGGCCGCGATGGAGCGCACGGGGGCGGCGTCGCTCGTCGGGCGACGCGTGCTGGCGGCCGGCGCGAGCTCGGAGTTGCGGCTGCAGCTCACGGTCCTGACCGCGGTCACGATCTTCAGCGCCTTCGTCTCCGACACGACGACGGTGCTCGTGTTCCTGCCGCTCGTGCTCAACGTGTGTCGCGAGCGCGGCTACGCACCGTCGCGCATCCTGCTGCCCCTGGCGTTCGCGTCGCTGCTCGGCGGTCAGTGGACGCTGATCGGCACGCGCTCGAACGTGATCGCCTCGGACTTCCTGCGCGCGCAGACCGGCGAGGGGCTGGGCTTCGGACAGTTCACGCCCGTCGCCCTCTGCGTGTGGGGCGGTGCGATGATCTTCTTCGTGCTGATCGGTCGGCGCTTCCTGCCGCACGGGGAGATCGAGCCGTCGCTCGCCGACCGCTACGACGTGCAGGAGTACCTGACCGAGGTCCTCGCGTCGCCGGGGTCCGAGCTGATCGGGCGGACGCTCGCGAGCCTCGCGCTGCGCGACGAGTACGGCGTGACCGTGCTCGGCGTCGTCCGCGGGGAAGAGCGCCTCGCGCCCAGTCCGGCGCTGATCCTCGGGCCGAACGACGTCCTGATCGTACAGGGGCGCATCTCCGGCATCGCGTCGCTGCTGGACGGGCCGGGGATGAGCGTGCGCGAGGAACTGGAGCTCGGCGACCGCACGCTGCGCAGCGTCGACCTGCGCATGGTCGAGGCCCTCGTCGCGCCGCAGTCGGCGCTGGAGGGCTACAGCCTGGCCGACACCGACCTCCCGCGGCGCTACGACGTCTCCGTCCTGGCCGTGGGGCACCGCGGGCGCTCGCTCTCCGAGCGGCCGCTGCAGCACGCGCTGCGCGCCGGGGACTCGGTGCTGTTCGTCGGCCACGAGGACGGCTTCGAGCGCATGCGCAGCGATCCGCGCGTGCTGCTGCTCGAGAGCCGCCCGCTGCCGACGACCGGGCGCTCGAAGGCGCCGATCGTGCTCGGGCTCATGGCGTTCGTCGTGCTGGCCTCCGCGACGCGTCTGCTCGAGCCCGCGCTCGCCGTCATGGTGGCCGCCGTGGCCGCCGTCCTGACGCGCTGCCTGGCGCTGCGCGAGGCCTACCGCGCGATCGACTGGCGCGTCGTCATGGTCCTCGGCGGCATGATCCCGTTCGGGCTCGCGCTCGAGTCCACGGGGACCGCGCACGTGCTGGCCGGCACGCTGGCGCGCGGCTCGTCGGAACTCGGCCCCTGGCCCGCGTTCGCGCTGCTGCTCCTGATCACGATCGTCCTGACGCAGCTGATCGAGAACGCCGCCGCGGCGGCGATCCTGGCGCCGATCGCCTTCGAGCTCGCGCGCGCCGCGGGCGCCGACCCCGAGCCGTTCCTGCTCGGCATGGCGATCTGCACGTCGGGAGGATTCTGCACGCCCTGGGCGCACGAGAGCACGCTGCTCGTCTTCGGCCCGGGCCGTTACCGCATGTCCCACTACCTGGCCCTGGGGCTGCCGTTCACGCTGATCACCTGGGTCGTCACGGCGCTGGTCGTGCCGCTGCTCCACCCGCTGGCGGGCTGACGGCGCTCCCGCGGAGCCCCCCCGCCAGCCCGGAGGCGCGGCGTGAGGCCTCCCAGGTCCCCCGGAGTCCACCCGGGGGCCTCGCGCGTTGCGGGATCGTGCGCCCCGTGCTCCGATGGGGCAGCGGGCCAGGTCCGGCCCGCGACGGAGGACGAGCGGATGAAGACGATCGGCCTGGCCCTCGCGGCCCTGTGCGTTCTGTTCACGCGCTCTCTCGGACCGGACGACGGTCCGCCGAGCGTGGAGTCCCTGCCCCCGGTGGTGATCGCGACCGACCCGGTCGCCGGCAGCACGGACGTCAGCACCGACGTGACCGAGCTGCACGTGACCTTCAGCAAGCCGATGACCGACGAGAGCTGGAGCTGGTCCACGGCGTGGAAGGATTCGCTGCCGGAGATCGTCGGCACGCCGCGCTACACCGAGGATCGCCGCACGTGCATCCTGCCCGTGAAGCTCGCGCCCGGTCGTTGCTACGGCTCGTGGCTGAACAGCCAGAAGTTCGGCAACTTCAAGGACGTGGACGGTCGCAAGGCCGTGCCGTACCTGCTCGTCTTCGAGACGAGCACCGACTGAGCCCTCAGGGGCCTGCTTCGGCACCGGGTCCGCGCTCGAGCGAGACGCGATCCCACCGACCGCGGTCGGCCGCGGCCTCGTAGGTCGACTGCAGGAACTCGAGCAGCGTGTCCTCGGGCGACTTCGCGCGGCGCACCTCGTCGTAGGGCAGCAGGAACTCGCCCAGGTCCGCGTTCCAGCCGGCGGCCGCCGGTCGCACGCGCGCCTCGCCGAAGCCCTCGGGCGCCGGATAGGCGTAGCTGTAGAACGTCGCGTGGTCGATCGGTCCGCCGCCGGGCCAGAAGCCCGCGCTGGAGACCTCGTGGGAGTAGGCCTCGCGCGTGACGCGGTCGGGCAGACCCGGCACGCCGCCGGGGTGCTCGGGCGCGGCGCGGCCCGAGAAGCGCGTCACCGCGAGGTCGTTGCTGCCCCAGAAGAAGTGCACCGGGCTGCACTTGCCGAGGAAGCGCGCGCGGAAGCGCTGGAACACCATCGACGCGCG